>CAZHIL010000080.1:0-4879 GCA_964532985.1 uncultured Albidovulum sp.
GCCGATGCTCTTGCCGTAGGAGATGGTGCAAATGATCTGGATATGCTTCTTGCTTCAGGCATGGGAGTAGCCTTCAGGTCTTATCCCATTGTTGCCAGGCAAACCAAGATTAGGATAAATCATGGTGATCTGACTTCGCTCCTTTACCTTCAAGGATACATGTTTAAAGAATTTGTGGGGTGAAGTACATTTGGAAGTGAGCTGACAAAACCTTTGACCTTATTTGATCTGGTGTCATTGACCCCCGCCCGTACAAATACCCAAATTATTGAGAACAAATTGTCTTGGTCTAAATTGAGGGATAATTTTTTTTATTCATGATATGATCCCCAAAATCGTGAATGGCTGTAACGTGATTTAGGTCCAGAACCAAGGTCAAATGGTTTTTGTAACCTTTTCCAATCCTGCTGGTAAATCTGGATTGAAACCAAATCTACGAGCCAGTTTCTCCACAAATATGTAAAAGGAAATTATCTGAATAATAGGAGAGATGAGTTCAATGCGACAATGGGAGTTTGATGGGCTTGTCAGTTTAGGTATCGATTCCAAGGTAATTACTTTGGCACCTCTGGATTTCATATTTTGTCGAGCAGCTTCCATTGATGCCGATTCTATTCCAGATGATTCAATAAACAGAGTTACAAATTTTTCATGAGCAATTGTTGCTGGGCCATGTAATACTTCCGCTGCCGAATAGGCTTCAGCATGCAAATGACATAACTCTTTGAACTTCAAGGCAATTTCACAAGCTAGTGCATAGTTCAGCCCACGACCGATACAGTATAATGAGCTAGCTTTTGAAATCTGACCCATGGGTAATTCCTTGTCAGAGTTTATAACTTCTTGGGCAAGGTCAGGTAAAAGTTGCAGGGTTGATATTATGGAACGATCCTTTAGATATCCGGCCAGCATCCCAAGGGAAACGATCAGCATGCCAACAAATGATTTTGTTGCTGCCACAGCCATTTCTGGACCAGCATGAATTGGCAATATGGTCTCTGCTATTTTCCCCAAAGGACTGTCGGTGACATTCAAAACTGAAAAAGTTTTTGCTCCGCCTCTCCCGGCTGCATCAAGCAAGGCTAAAATATCAGGACTTGAACCTGATTGGGAGAAAGCTATTGCTGCAAATCCATCAAGTTTCAAATTAGCCTTGTATAATGTTGCTACTGAAGGACCAATTGATGCGACCGGCAGGCCAGTATGTGTTTCAATAAGGTATTTGAAAAATGTAGCCGCATGATCAGAGGAACCGCGAGCACAGGTAATATATCCTTGGACATCAATTTCGCGTAATTCATTACCAACTGCCCAATAAGTCTCTATTCCCATCTCCAATTGATGCCTGACCGCGGCAGGAATTTCACTAATTTCAGAAGCTGTCTGAGTCTGTTTGGAGGACATCATGATCAATGTACCCCTGTTATCATTGATATGATTTCGTTCTTGTTGGTTTTGCACGTTTCTCGAATTCCAATTTGCTCTCCTCTACGTAACACACATATTTGGTCTGCCAAGCGAAAGACCTGATCAAGACTGTGACTGATGAGAAGGATAGCAAGTTTACGTTCCCTCAGTGATGAAACAAGTTCTTCTACCTTGGCCGTTTCTGCAACACCAAGTGCTGCTGTGGGTTCATCAAGAAGAATGAGTTTACTTGCCCAGTGAACAGCACGCGCTATGGCGATTCCCTGCCTTTGGCCACCGCTGAGATTTCGTATGGCCAGATTGGTAGAAGGTATACGAACATCAAGCCCATCTACCAGATTTTGACTTTCCTGCCGCATTCGTGCCTTGTCAAGCAAGCCAAAGGGCTTTTTGGTTAGCTCCTTTCCCAAAAACATGTTCATGTACACCGGTTGTTCATCGACCAACGCCAAGTCCTGATGAACCACCTCGATTCCCTTGCTGCGAGAGGAACTTGCATCCGAAAAGTTAACCATTTCACCCTCAAGCAAAATTTCACCTGAGGTTGGTGGGTAGATACCTGATATAACCTTTATTATTGTTGATTTACCAGCACCATTATCACCAACAAGAGCTACAATCTTGCTGGAAAAGAGATCCAATGAAAAATTTTGAATAGCGACAAGACCATCAAATGCTTTATGAATACCTCTGAGAGACAAAACCGGTTGAAATTCTGTCATGGTTTAAACGCTCCTGGCCAAAATGATTTTTCTCCAAAGCCATTCTCAATGGTGGTCACTTCAGGTTTGCCACTTGATAAACCCTTTAGGCCGGTTACATGCGCCCGGGTGACAAAAGCCTGCCCACGAAAACCAAATACCACGGTATCCCCTGGTCGTGGATTCTTTCCGGCAACAGAATCAATCATCGCATAGTAATCAATGGCCGAATAATCCGGCATTTCGACATCATGCAAGTCATCGTATCTGGTTCTTGGTTCTGAAGTTACCAGAGCTTGTACCTGATATTTCGGAAATACAGGATCAATATACAGTCCACCACCAAAACAGTATGCCTTACCACCGTGGTTATGCGAGACTTCCGACAAATAAAGTACCGCCGGGTCTTCTGGCAAGTCTTCAACTGCATGAAGTGGTGTCGTACCATGAAGCCCATTACCGGGTTCGCATTGTGTTGCTCCGGCTTCTGCCAAGGCAGAAAGTACGACAGAAGATGTTGTTCCTGGAGCATTGATTTCAATGTCCGTCCGTCCACCAATTCTCAGTTTTTCAGCGGCAAGTTCAAGGGTTTTCAGGTTGGGAGTCGGTTTAACCTTACCAGTTGATGGATCAAAGAGCAGGGCCGGAAAAGTTGTTATTCCAGCAAAATATCCACCTTCAAGTTTGTCAATACCATCAGCTGTTTCGATAATATCCTCGGCATCAAATCCACCTTCATGACCACGGTAGAAAGTATCGCCGGCAGATTGGATACGGGCAAGAATCTTCTGTGTTCGACCTGCCCGAGTGGAAGCAGTTGCAGCCTCCCTTGATTTTCCTTCTGAAAATACCGTCCAAAATTCCGGTTTCAGTTTTCTGGCTACAAAATCTGCTTCGGCAACTGGTACTTGAACAAGATGCCCTATATGTCCTGTTTTTAAGCCGGCTTTGTCACAGGCCACTGCACAAGCGACATCAACAGCGACTGATTGATTTATCCCTCCTCTGATGACTGCTTGGCAAAAACCGGAATGTCGTCCAACCTGCTTGGTCATGGCAAATGTTGTGAGCCCAAATTTTCTGGCCTCGGTTTGAAACAGTTTTGAATTACGTTCTACCTTATCTAGATCGATCACATATGAATTTGCTGGCAACTTGCCTTGTTGATGCAATGCAATGACAGCCTCAATGAAAGTTGGATTTCTACGGATAAGCAAGTCTAAAAACATGATAATTCCTAAATCCGATTGAAATTTCTCAGGGACAAGGCGACAGCGAGAAGAATGATTACACCTCGTACAATCATTTGATCGGATACATCGAGGCCCATAAGAATAAGCCCGTTATTGAGCATTCCCATCATCAGAGAACCAAACAAGGCTCCAATAACAGATCCCTTGCCACCATAAAGGGCTGTGCCTCCTACAATGACAGCAGCTATAACGGTCATCAAGTCACTTTCACCTAATGTATATTTGGCAGCTTGTAGCCGTCCGGCATAAAGCATACCTGCCAAACCTGCCAGACCTCCACAAAGGGTCAAGGCATAAAGCCGAACCCTCGCTACGCTAATACCAGAAACCTGTGCTGCGCTGGCATTGTCTCCAACAGCAAGTATATGTGCTCCAAAGCGTGTATGTCGATAAACAATATGCCCAATTAATACAGCTAGAATTGTCCAAATAACCAGTGAAGGAATTGAAAACAGTTTTCCTGACCCGAAAATACCAGTGAACGTATCGTTAAGTACGGGAATGGAACGCAAATTTGTCATGGATCTGGCAATTCCTGCAAACAATCCCATTGTAGCCAATGTTACAAGAAACGAGGGTAAGCGAAGATATGCAACAAGGATTCCATTGAAAAACCCAATGGCAAGGCCAGCTCCTAGGCCTGCAATTATACCTATGATCAGTGGAGCGCTCTGCAAAACAAGTGCGGTCGTCAGGGCAGAAACAGCAACGATAGAGCCAAAACTGAGATCAATCTCGCCCGATGAAAGCACGAACACCAACCCAATAGCCATAATCGTGGCAGGTGCTGTCTGCAAAACGATATTTGTCAGGTTGCGGGTTGTCAGGAAGCCATCATTATAAAGTGTAATTGCAAAAAAGAGGAATATCCCAAGAAAACCAAAATAAATTAGATTCTTCTGTAGATTCAGCCGTTTTGAAAACAAATAACTCCCCTCCATCAGTCACCCAACCTGAAAAAACAATTCGCGGATTGCCCAAGGCAATCCGCTGGTAATTTTAGTTTTGTGCAGCAGAAACCACACTAGAGGGTGGGTCAATATTGAGCGACTGATTCCAACCTTCCAATATATTGTCAGCATTGACAGTAATCGCCGGTGCTACAATGAATGGAGGAACAACTTCTCCCATAAGATCTAGGGCTGCCGATGCCGCCATTGCCCTACCAAGCTCATATGCTTCATCAGCAATAATTGCCACAACGTTACCACCACGTACCATATCAAGAGCAATAGGCTCTGAAAGGTCCAACGTCACAATCTTTGTTGTATCATTGCCATTGGCTCGTAAAACTGCAAGCACACCCTCGGCTGGACCTGCCCAGGTTACATAGATTCCACCGATATCAGGGTTTTTGAGCAACATTGCATTGGCTATTTCTTCTGCACGTGCTGGATCACTTATTCCCTGCTCTGCAACAATAGTTATATCAGGATAATCGTTCTCTATCGTTGTTTTGAAGGCATTGTCACGCTGATTTGTTACATAATAGGCGGC
>CAZHIL010000081.1:0-5730 GCA_964532985.1 uncultured Albidovulum sp.
AACACCCATCATTGCCCTTCCAGGAAATTTCAGTACGGAATTCACATCGGCAAAATCCAGATTTATGAGACCAGGTCTGACCATCAGGTCAGTAATACTCTTCACACCTTGATAAAGGACATCATCCGCCAACTCAAATGCCTTCAATGTTGTGGTGGTATCATTTGAAATTGAGAATAAATTTTGATTTGGAATAACCAAAAGGGTATTGACGATTTCTTCCAGTTCTCTGATCCCCTTTTCAGCAACCTCCATTCTTCTTAACCCTTCAAAGAAAAATGGTTTTGTAACCACACCGACTGTAAGAACACCTAGGTCACGGGCAATTTTGGCAATGACTGGACTTGCACCAGTACCCGTACCTCCTCCCATTCCTGCCGTAATGAAACACAAATGGGCTCCAGTTAGAATTTCCTTGATTTCCTCTTTATTCTCCTCGGCAGCAGTCTTTCCAATATCTGGATTGGCACCTGCACCCAAGCCCTGTGTCGTTACCTCTCCCAATTGAATAGTTTCAATTTCACCGGAAGTATGCATCAGTGCTTGAGCATCTGTATTGGCTATGGCAAATTCAACCCCTTGCAACTCTTTGCGAGTCATGTTTTTGACAGCGTTTCCACCCCCACCGCCAACACCAAAAACGATAATTTTAGGAGATCGGTTATCCTTAACCTGAACTCTTAGCGAATTGAGAGTCATCTGTCTGTACCTTATTTAGTTTTCTGCTCTAAAGAAGTATTTATAATTGAATAGGAATATTTTGTCAAATTAATGTAAAATATTTTTCAGATAAATGTTGCTTTTCTGTATCCATTCTGAGCTGAACAAGGGGAGTATTTCCTCTATTTTCTCCCAGGTAATTCCCTTTTGCTGATTTTCAAAAATATCAAAATCCCATACCTCATCCTGAGGTTGGGCAACAAGAATGCACAATCCTACCAATGAGGAAAATGGAGTCTCCGCTTTTTCACTCGGGTATCCTGTCAACTGGACTGGCCGCCCAATTCGAATGCCCTGACCAAATTTTGACCTGACCAGATCATCAAATCCGGTAATCAAACTGCCACCCCCGGTAAAAACGATCGGCTGGGTTCCGCCAACGTCCCACTCGAAAGCCTCCAGTGAATGGCTAATAGCTTCAAGAATTTCCTCGACCCGGGGTCGAATTACACTTATCAGATCAGATCTTGTTATCTTGAGAGCATTGGGGCGGTCATCCGGGGCATCGAACAGGATTTTGTCATCCCTTGTGGTAGCGGTAACACCACCTTGCAATATCTTCAATCTCTCGGCAAAGCCACCTGAAACACCAAAGGCCTCAACAATATCGGACGTTACCAACTGCCCACCGATGTTGAATGAATCTGTAAAAAGCATGTGTTTTTTCATGAATCCTGCCAGGTTGGTTACTCCATGCCCAATATCAACAATGACTGAGCCCAATTCCAATTCATTTTCCACCAATGTTGACAAGCCGGATGCATAAGCCGAGGAAACCAGCCCGGCTAGATTCAACTTGGAAATTGTCAATGCCTCCAAAATACATTCAATAGCTTCCGTTGATATGGTTACGGCATTGATCGATACTGTAAGTCTATTGCCGGATTGACCTCTCGGGTCCAATATTCCGCCCCGATGATCAATGGCAAAGTTTATGGGTTGGGCATGAATGAATTCGCTACCCTCCATGCTTGCGGGTATCTTGCTGTCAAATATGGCCTTGGCAATATGCTTTTCAGTAACCTGATTCCCAAATAATTCAGTACTCCCCGTGTAAATGCTGGATGATTGTGTCAAACCCGAAAAACCGATGACAACTTCATTTGATCTCCGCCCGGCAATTCGAAACGTGTGGTGCAAGGTTTTCTTGATAGCATTTGAAGTCTGGACAGGGTCAATGACCTCCCCATCTTCAACTCCGTCTGAACCCGTGTAATATAAACCAAGAACTCGACAACCCAGGTTGGGTAAAAACAATCCGGCCTTGGGAATTACCCTGTCAGATTTGGTATCCCCTATCTGGACCAGAGCTGACGATATCTTTGAGGATCCTATATCCAGAACATTGATGAATCCCCTCGTCCGGGCATTGTTTTGATGTTCCCTCATCCTTTTTTGAAATTTGAACTGCTCTTTCATTATTCTTCCTCAAGTTATTATTGGTTAGTGTAATTCCTTACATAAATCGTTTTTGGGATTCTGAGGTCAAGTATGGAGATCTGCCTTGAAAGCAAATTCTCGTTTTCGTCCAGAACCATTAATTTCCGCATGGCTTCAAGTGGTTCTTTTTCAGGTAGTTTGATCACTCTGTCCCTATCCATAATTACGTCCCACCGTCGTTGCCCTACCAAAACCAAACCTCTGACATGATGATTTATCTTCTCAGACACTGACAGGATTTCCATGGCCTCCAATACCCTTTTGTTAGCATCCTTGCCCGCAATAACAAAAAAATTGTAATAGGTATTTCGATTGGTGACGGTATCCAGAGGATACCCGTCCTTGTCTAAAAGGTGGTATTGCCCATTATCATACCACAAAACGAGTGGAATTCTTTCCTCAACCACTACTTTCAAAACACCATTTTTTTCAATGGCAAGTTCAACATCAGTGACTGATGGAATAAATGTAATGCCTTTTTTCAATTGGTTTAGGTCGAGGTTGAGGGAGTTGAGATTGATTTTCCTTAGTTCCTCAGTCAAATAGAGAGATATTTGAGTATCAAGAACCTCCGATGCTCCCAATACTTCCACATCCGTAATTTTCAAGTTCTGTTCGTCACCCCAGTTAGTGATAACCAGCAAGGGTTCTTTCCAGAAACCCTGATCTGGTGGGAAAAACCTGAGCCACATGAATATGAACGCAGCGGCCACAATCAGCGGTAGGACATAATTAAAGGTTATCAGCGTATATTTGTGCAAGAAAATGGTCTTGAGATAATTCATCACTTTTCGAAACCGGATGCTAATTTTTATTTGTTCCAGCTGGCCATCTCAACCAGTTTTCTACACAATTTACCTAGGTCCATGCCTGTTAACCTAGCTTGTTCGGGTGATAGTGATGTCGGAGTCATCCCGGGTTGGGTATTCGTTTCCAAAACCATCAATCCATCTACCCCCTGCGTATCATCCCAACGAAAATCGGTTCGGGTCAACCCTTCACATCCCAATGCCCGGTGAGCAACTTCAGCATACTTGAGACAGGCTTCGAATACATCTTCAGGGATTTTTGCGGGAACTTCATGGTAAGAACCATTTTCACTATATTTGGCGCTATAATCATAAAATCCCCTGGTAATGATTTCGGTGACACTCAGGGAATTGTCATTGAGTACACTTACGGTCAGTTCTCGGCCGGGAATATATTTCTCTATCATGTAATCAACTTCAAATTTCTTGCCCAAAATCGAACAGTTTTCTTCCGAGTGAACTATTTCAACTCCTACTGAAGACCCGTCCCTGACTGGCTTAATGACATATGGTGGTTTGAAAGGCAAATGCTCTACTTCCTGATACTTGGGGATTTTTCCACCTTGGGGAGTAGGAAGTTGATTGGCTTCATAAACCTCCTTGGTTTTAATTTTATCCATTGCTGTTGAAGATGCATGTACTCCTGAATGCGTATAGGGAATTTGTAACCATTCGAATATACCCTGAGCACAGCCGTCTTCGCCCCAACGTCCATGTAGCGCATTGAAAATAACATCAGGTTTTGCTTTTGTCAGAAGGTCAATCAGGTCAATGTCAGCGATTATATCAATAACCTCAAAACCTTCACCCTTCAGGGCACGACTACATTCCTGTCCTGTTACCAGGGACACTTCCCGTTCAGAGGAAAATCCTCCCATGACCACTGCGACTTTCTGGTAATCCTGACTTAACATAACGCGCTATCTATTCTTGTTGACCTTCATGGATATTTGGTTGGACCAGTTCTCCAATCCGTTTGACTTCCCATTCCAGCATGGTACCGCTTTGTTGGTATACTACCCTTCGAACCATTTCACCCAGGTTTTCGATTTGGGACGCTGTTGCATTTCCAAGATTCAAGAGAAAATTGGGATGTTTCTCCGATACCTGGGCATCACCCTTTCTCATTCCCCTCATACCTGCATTGTCTATCAGTTTCCAAGCCAAGAGTTCCGTATCATCATCCTGATCAAAGGTCGAAGAGTATCCAACCGGATTCCGGAAGGTTGAACCAGCAGTTTTCAATCCCGTCGGTTGGGTCCTGTTACGTTTGTCCAAGTAGGACTCAATCTTTTCCATCAGCCTATCCGGATTGCCACTTTCACCATTAAGTACAACCTCCACAATAATTGCATCGTCCTCTATACCGCTTGATCTGTAGGAAAATTCCAACTCATCCCTGGTCAGATATTTCAAATCCCCATGCCGGGTAATAATTCCAACCCTCACAAGGTGGTCGGCAAGGTACGAGCCATAACACCCTGCATTCATTTTCACGGCGCCGCCTATGGTACCTGGTATGGTTCTCAAAAAGGTTAGGTCAATACCACTTTGGGCAGCATTGATTGCGATCTGGGAATCTTTGGCAAACGCTCCGGCAGTCACCTGGTTATTGTCACAATCAATATGTGAAAACTCCCGGCCAAGCCTTATGACCAACCCACGATACCCCCCGTCCCTGATAATCAGGTTTGAACCAGCACCCAAGACAAAATAGGAAATGTGATCATTGATGTTCCTGATGAATTCTGCCAAATCATCAAGGTCTGCTGGCTGATACAACCAATTGGCGTTCCCGCCAACACCCAACCAACTTCTAGAACCAAGTGTACAGTTGGATTTGAGAATCCCCCGATATTCAAACCCTGAAGCTTCCTTGAACAATTCCGGTTTCATTTTACCGCACACTGTTTTATACCAATAGGTCTGGAAAGGCATAAGCCCATTCGGAAATATTACCGGCCCCGAGGAAGATAACCATATCTCCAGGATTGGCTGTCTTGCTTATAATTTCTGTCAATTCATCAAGCCCCCGGGTAGTCATAGCATTCTTGTGGCCATGTTGAATAAGACCTTCAACCAATGATTCCTTGCTGACACCCTTGATGGGTGTCTCCCCAGCAGCGTAAACATCTGTAATGACTGCCAGGTCAGCTTGATTGAAGCAACGGCAAAATTCATTGAAGAGATTTTTGAGACGAGTATATCTGTGGGGTTGGTGAATGGCAATGATTTGCCCCTTGGTTTTCTGTCGTGCAGCCTTTAGAACTGCCTTGATTTCCACCGGATGATGACCATAATCATCAACAATTTCCACACCATTGACAATACCTACTTGGGTAAACCTCCGATTTACCCCCCGGAATTCCTTGAGTGCACTTGCGATACTGTCAATCGGCATACCCAATTGCCAAGCAACCGTGATCGCCGAGACTGCATTTGAAACATTGTGCTCTCCGACCATGGGAAGTTGAAACAACCCCCTTGTACCCCCATCCAAGTTGAAAAGTACCTCAAAATTGGACAAACCGTTCTCGAAACCAAGAGACCTGAACTGGATATCAGCCTGATTGGTTGCACCGTAGGTAATAATTCTTCGATCGGTTATTCTACCCACCATAGCTTGAACTTCAGGATGATCAATACAGCAGACAGCAAACCCGTAGAATGGAATGTTTGAAACGAAAGAGTCGAAAGCATGCCGCAAATTGTCGAATGATCCATAATGATCCATGTGTTCGGGATCAATGTTGGTAACTAT
>CAZHIL010000082.1:0-1848 GCA_964532985.1 uncultured Albidovulum sp.
TGTTTCGTAAATCAATATGGTCATTTTGTTAGCCGGAATGTTGAATTGAGAATTAGTGGTATGGCGGGTAATACATATAATGTCGAACAGGCTGAACTTCTGGCTATCAAGGTCTTGGAATGGATTGCAACCAATCCGACCCTTTTTGCAACCTTCCTGAACATGACAGGCAGTACCAGAGAATCGATAACGGAAAACTATGGGAATAGTGAATTCCTAGCATCTGTAATGGATTTTTTACTTATGCAGAAGGATGTATTAATTTTGGAATGTTGCCAATATGTATCCGTTTCACCCGACGATCCGATGAAAGCCAGAAGGGCCTTGCCCGGTGGAGAGGAATTTAATTGGACATGACAAGTCGCAAGCGGTTCAAGGGTATAATTTTCGACAAGGATGGCACCCTCTTTGATTTTCAAAGTACCTGGTCTCCCATGATGGTAAACCTTTTGAATGTTCTGTGTAGGGGTGACAGGGAATGTTCTAGGCAAAAAGGTTACTTGTTGGGTTTTGACTTTGATAAGGAATTATATCTGCCTGAAAGCGCATTTATTGCTGGAACCCCAAAACAGTTTGTTGAGCAATTACTTGCCCAATTCAAAGGGTGGTCGGAGGTGGAATTAATTCGGTTATTGAACGAAATTACCGAAGCTACGGAACAAGTTGAGGTGGTGTCCCTAGAACCTTTCCTGACAAAATTGCAAAAGGCTGGTTATGCTCTTGGGGTAGCCACCAATGACAGTGAGGAGGATGCCAGAAGGCAACTCGGAGAAAAAGGCATTCTGAAACATTTCGATTTTCTTGCCGGTTTCAACAGCGGTTATGGATCCAAACCGGACCCGGACATGCTCTTAGCCTTTTGTCAACAAACACGGATTCAACCTGCTGAAACCGTCATGGTCGGAGATAGCAAGAGCGATCTTGTTGCAGGAAAAAGAGCTGGTTTGTTTACCGTGGCTGTCTTGTCTGGTGTTGCTAAATCCGAAGACCTCGAGCAGCATGCGAATTTGATTATTCAGGATATCGGTGAACTGTGGGATGCATTAGGTGGTGAGTGTATTTTTTTGTTTGATAGATGACCCCTTCCAAACCAATTGAATTTTAATGGATTTTGGTGTTTTTCTTTATTAAGAATCAAATCTGAATTTTCAGAAAACATATTTTTCTGCGGGACTAAATCGGGGAGGTTTCCATGCCTAACAGAAGAAGGGGGAGAAGCGGCGGAAGGTCGGCAAATATTCATCTTCGCAGTACCAAGCTATTTGATCAGATGCCTTGGCGAATTCCCTATAACCCCGATAAACCCACCGAACCCCTAGATGAAGAGGGAATTCTAGGTATCCACGAAACGGCACTCCAGATAATGGAAAATATCGGGATCGAGTTTTTGAATGAAGAATCTAGGACCATTTTCAAAGAGGCAGGATGCAAGGTTGAGGGAACCAATGTAAGACTGGGACGGGACTTTGTCATGGAAATGATAAAGCACTGTCCAGAAGAGTTCACCATTACCCCTCGGAATCCTGATCGTGAATTGATCGTGGGTGGTAAGCACATGCTCTTTGGCTGTGTTTCCTCCCCACCAAATACCTGGGATTTGGAAAATGGCAAACAGGTGGGAACTCAGGAATATTTTCGCAATTTTCTCAAGTTGACCCAATATTTCAATTGCATTCATTTTGTTTGTGGATATCCGGTTGAACCGGTGGATATACATCCTTCGATACGGCATCTTGATTGTTTGTACGATAAACTCATACTGACGGATAAGGTAGCACATGCCTATTCATTAGGACCTGAAAGGGTTGAGGATGTCATGGAAATGGTCAGGATTGCCGGCGGTCTGAC
>CAZHIL010000083.1:0-2586 GCA_964532985.1 uncultured Albidovulum sp.
TTGACGGGGTAATTGCCGATATTGTCGGGTTGTCCCTTATGCTCATGGTTTTGATTATCAAACCCACGGGAATGTTCGGTACTCAGGATCGTGTCTAAGCCCCAACCATTGATCTTGTTCTCTTTCCTGCTTTTGGCAGTGGTTCTAATTGTCCTACCGCATGGATTGAGCTATTCACAACGGGAAATACTTGTATTTTTAACCATTAACATTCTTGTCGTTTCTTCCTACAGATTGTTGACCTTGACCGGTGAATGGTCCCTGGGACATATTGTCATGATGGGTGTCGGTGCCTATGGTTCAGCCCTTTATACCAAGGAACTGGGAGTACCCGTACCCATCTCCATGATTCTAGGTGCCCTGACTGCCGGTATTATAGCCTGGGGGTTGAGTTTCCCGCTATTCAGGATGAAAGGGTTCTATTTTCTGATTGGGTCCTTTGCAGCTGGTGAAATAATCCGTCTTCTCTGGAAAAGGTTTCGTGACCCTTTCGGGGGCCCCAAGGGAATTAAGCGAATCGATCCCTTTCCCGATATTGATCTTGGCATTGTACGTATCGATTTTTTTGACCCAGTGAACTACTACTATTTTGCCCTGATCATAGTGATTCTGTGTCTTGTTATCCTGTGGCGAATCGAGAAATCGATGATTGGCCTAACCTTCCATGCTGTTCACTGGCAGGATAAACTGGCTGAATCAACGGGGGTGAATGTTCGAGCATACCGTACTCTTGCTCTGGTAATTTCAGCAACCTTTGCAGGATTGGCAGGTACCTTATTGGCGCATTACATTGGTACCGTCAATCCCAACGTTTTTGATATAGAACAAATGGTTTTTGTACTGACCTGGGCAATTGTGGGAGGTACCACAACCATTTATGGCCCCATAATCGGGTGTATAATACTGACTGCATTAAACGAAATTGTGCTGCGTGAAATGGGATTGGAACAGGGCCGCCCCCTTGTTTACGGTCTTATACTGATTGCTTCAGTTTTGTTTATGCCAAAGGGTCTGGAGGATGTTGTAAAAAAGGTAATTGATTTGATAAAACTGCATGTTCTCAGGGGCAGGATCAAAGATGTCTGATATCCTGATTGTCTCGGACCTCGGTAAGCAGTTTGGAGGTATCAAGGCTGTTGATGGGCTATCCTTTACAGTCAGGGAAGGTGATATCCATGGATTGATTGGACCAAATGGTGCTGGCAAAACCACAACCTTCAACCTTATATCAGGATTTTACAAACCAACCCATGGGTCAGTGAAGTTTTTTGACGAGGAAATTTCCGGATTGAGAATGCACCATGTAGCCAAGAAAGGTGTAATCCGTACTTTTCAGCACTCTACCCTCTTTGCCGAATTGACTGTTTTGGACAATGTTCTTGTTGGTACCCACATGATGTTCAAACCGAGTTTGACAGCTGCGTTGCTGGGTCAGGAGAGGCAATCGAGGGCAAAGGCAATTGAACGTGCCAATGAAGTACTCGAATTTTTTGGTTTGCAAGCATTTGTCGACCAACTCGCTGGTGAATTGTCCCATGGTCACCAAAGGGCTTTGGGAATGGCTGTTGCCATGGCCTCTCAGCCAAAAATCCTTCTATTGGATGAACCATTCACTGGAATGAACCCCGAAGAAACCCAAACCATGATGGGTTTGATGGGCAAATTGCGAGACACCGGCATAACACTTTTGCTGGTCGAACATGACATGACTGCCATTATGGGGCTATGTGACCGGATAACCGTAATGAATTTCGGCAAACTTCTTACCGAAGGCAAACCTTTGGAAATTCGTAACCATCCTGATGTTATAGAAGCTTATCTGGGAAAACAGAAAAATGCTTCTTGAATTAAATAACTTGGTTCTTTCCTACGGCTCAGTACAGGTCCTGAAAGACATCTCAATGGAGGTCGATAAGGCCCAGGTCGTAACCATAATTGGTGCCAACGGTGCAGGCAAATCAACCACCTTGCGTACAATCTCAGGTTTGGCCAAACTAAAATCAGGATCGATCACTTTCGACGGACATCGTATTGACACGTTACCTGCCAATAAAATTGTGGCCATGGGTATTAGTCATGTGCCGGAAGGCCGAAGAATATTCCCTGATATGACGGTTGAGGAAAACCTTCGGACCGGGGCCTTCCTGAGAAAATCCCGAAGTGAAGTCGAAGACGATCTAGATGGCATTTATTCACAGTTCCCCATTCTCAAAAGCAGACGAACAAAAAATGCCAAGACACTGTCTGGGGGCGAACAGCAAATGTTGGCAATCGGTCGGGCCCTGATGGCTAGGCCGAGAGTGTTGCTGATGGATGAGCCCTCAATGGGGCTTGCCCCCGTTATCGTTGATGAAATAAGAAAGATAATCGAACAGATAAAAGAAAATGGGGTAACCATTCTCCTCGTTGAGCAAAATGCCGAACTCGCTTTGAATCTGGCCAATTATGCCTATGTACTTGAGAACGGCAAGATTGCTCTTGAAGGACCGGCCGAGGAACTTCATGATAATGAACAGGTCAGGACAGCCTACCTTGGCATTTAAACCCGATCAGGAATTACAGGCTGCAATCAAAAGTGGGTGGAAG
>CAZHIL010000084.1:0-3898 GCA_964532985.1 uncultured Albidovulum sp.
GGGAAGAAAGTCAACATAATGGAAAATGTCCTGAATGTTGGTGCCCAGGAAGTTATTACTCGTGACAATGCCACGATTTCGGCAGATGCCATTGCCTTCTATCAGGTCATCGTTGCTGAAAAGGCCTCGTATGAAGTCAGGGATCTGGTCAATTCCCTGGAAAACCTGATCCAAACCAATATCAGATCAGTGATAGGATCCATGGATCTAGACGAATCTCTTTCCAACCGGGACCACATAAACTCCCGGTTGCTGGTGGTTATCGACGAAGCTGTCAAACCCTGGGGTGTTAAGGTAACCAGAATTGAAATCAAGGACCTGACTCCTCCTCCCAATATATCGGAAGCCATGGCCCGGCAAATGAAGGCAGAACGAGATAAACGTGCCGAAGTACTTCAGGCCGAAGGAGAAAAACAATCCGCCATATTGCGGGCTGAGGGTCTGAGAGAGGCACAGATCAGGGAAGCCGAAGGCCGGAAAGAGGCCGCCTTTCTGGATGCAGAGGCACGCGAAAGAGCTGCCGAAGCTGAAGCCAAGGCAACTGAAATGGTCTCGAAGGCCATTGCCGACGGTGATATTCAGGCAGTGAACTATTTTGTTGCCCAGAAATATACCCAAGCCCTGGAATCAGTCGCTTCATCACCAAACTCGAAAACCATCATGATGCCCCTTGAAGCAAGTAATCTGCTTGGTTCTGTTGCCGGTATCGTCGAGCTGGTCAAGGGAGATACAAAAAAGCCTGATGATGCCTGATCTCGAAAGGAAGAAGTATGCCTGAACTATTGACGGAATTGTCTCCTTGGGTATGGATTTCCCTTGGGTTTTTATTGGGAATTGTCGAGTTACTTGTAACCACAACCATTTTCATTTGGCCAGCCCTTGCCGCCTTGTTGGTAGGTATTGCAATGTTCATGACGAATCTGAATTTTATTGTCCAGATATTGCTGTTTTTGATTCTTACCGTGGTTGTGGCACTTGTGGGGCGATACCTGCTGCCAAAATTTGAAAAGATATTTGGTGGAAAGAACCGATCAATTCTCAACGATCCTACCAGAAGAAATATTGGTGAAATCGGAACCGTCATTTCTTTGGATGAAAACGAGGGAATCGGGGTTTTCGGGGGAGTTCGCTGGCATTTTCAGTTATAGGAAGGTGTCTCTGTTGATAACGAAACCATAAAGAAGGTTAAGGTTGTAGATTCAACGGATTCCCTATTGATTGTACGGCCCCTTGTTAATCAAGACGCTCCCTAACCAGTTTATTCAATTTCTCCAGATTGGAATCTGCAATTCCCAACTGGTTTAATCTGTTGACAGTTTTGCTGAGATAATCACTATTCGGCCCAACATCCCCACTGGCACTAGAGATTATACGTGCTTGCTGCTCAAGGGGCAGGTTCCCAGTGTACTGTGGATGGTCAGGGTTGACAACATATAGCAGGGCGGTTGGGGTTCTACCATCACTCAGATTGATGTTATCCGTGCATTCAATATAGGCATAGGATATCAATTCCCTTTTATGCAAATATGACAGGACTTCCCGCTTATCCTCCCGTTTACACCTTAGTGCCATCCCCCGACACTTTTCTCCCTTACGTTTTTCAAGTGCCAATACCAAACCAGGATTTTCCGGTGTGCCACGGTAGTGTACGGACCACATGCAAAATGATCTTCGATAGCCATACAAAACCGAGGGGATACTTTCAACTATTTCAAACCCCGGATTCCAAAGCAGAGAACCATATGCAAAAACCCAGAGATCTGCATTAGCTTCCTTGAATTTATCCCATATTTTATTGTTCATAAACCAATCTTAACCAATAATTGAATACTTCACCCTGAATAATGTTTCTCTTGCCCAAAGCCAATAATCCCTCAAGCATTTTGCACAAATTGATACAATCTTTTTGACAATTTGATAAATCCTTTCAGGTAAACCTAGCCCTTTTCCAAACCAAAAATGTACTGGTAATGAAACATTTTTTGAAAAAGTTATTTTCCATGATTTTCAGGGTCGGATAAATCAACAATATGCTACGCAATAAATTGTTTATTTTGGTTGTGTCAATCACCCTACTTTCAGTGTGTTGGTCGATTTTTTGGTTTGTGAGGGCAAATATAACTGAAGGTATCGTTCAATCTTACCTTGATAGCGAACATGACGATTGGGATTTTGATTATTCTGATATTTCGATACGAGGATTTCCAAATCGAACAGATTTAAGGATACATGATCTGAGAATCACCAATAGGTATAACGCAACCGATTTGATGTTGGGAAATTTGAATATATTGAGTTTGGTTTACAACTGGAATGATTTTATAGTTGTATTCGCCCCATTGCAAAGTGCCGTGATCGGTGGTGTGGAATACATTGTAGATTCTGACTATCCACGTTCAAGCCTAAGTTTGAACAATCGATCAGGAATACCATTGAATTCATTTATTACCGAAATAAAACAAACTAGTGTAACCACATCCGAGGATACAAACCTGAACCTAGATTCTGGTCTCTTTGCAATAAAGCCGGATGAAACTGACCCTGACACCTTTCTGGTTCACATGAATTTGAATGATATTGCCCTGTCAAACACAAGGACCCAGTTTGCCCTGGAACCATTTAATTTTGTAGTACAAGGTGAAGTGCTACTTTCTGGTTCCGAATCCAGCCATTGTATTTCTGTTGAAGAAGTTAATTTAAGTTCGCTCAATTTCGAATTTAATGAATTCGGACTTCAGATGAAGGGTGAACTCAAAAATGAGTTCGGTTTACCAAATGGTTCCCTGTCAATTAACCTTGCAGGTAATAAAATGAAATTCTTTGAATTGTTAAGTACAACCGGACTACTCCCACAATTGGTTATTGACCTGATTTCGAGATTGCCGATAGACAGTTATGAAATTCAGATTGTTGATGGAAGTATGAATTTTATGAATTTGGTGGATATCAAGGTTTTTGACTCTTTCCCCGAGTTTTGCTGATTGTACTCGTTGACCGGCCGAAATCTGGTGAAGCAGTATCCTGACCTGCTTCGATTATACCCTGACGAATGGCTCGGGTCTTATGAAAATAGTCGAAAAGCTCAGGTCCATTTTCTGTTCTGATTAACCTTTGCAGGGCAAAGAGTTCTTCAGTAAATCTACCAAGTATATCCAAGGTTGCTTCCTTGTTGGAGAGGAAAACATCCCTCCACATGGTCGGGTCCGATGCAGCAATCCTCGTGAAATCCCTAAACCCTGCAGCCGAGTATTGGATAACTTCAGAATTCCTGATTCTATGAAGATGATCTGCTGTGCCAACCATGGTATATGCTATCAGATGGGGTACATGGGATGTAACCGCGAGAACCGTATCGTGGTGATTAGGGTCCATAAATTCCACCTTGGAACCCAAGGTCTGCCAAAAATTACTAAGTTCAGTGATTTTATCCGGGTCTGTACCCTTCAATGGTGTCATCAAACACCAACGGTTTTCAAATAGTTCGGCAAAACCTGACTCAGGACCGGAGAATTCTGTTCCAGCAAGGGGATGTGAAGGAATAAAATGTACATTGTCAGGTACATGTCCAACGACCTTATCGATCACGAAACGCTTCACTGAACCCACATCAGTAAGTATCGAACCTTGTTTGAGCTTGGGCCCGATTTTGCTGGCAATGGTCTCAAAGGTACCTACAGGCGTACAAAGAATTACCAAATCGGCATTTTCAACCGCTTCCTCTGGAGAAGGATACATCTTGTCAGCCAATCCGAGTTCAAGAGCCAATCTGGTGGATTCACTCGATTTGGTATGCCCTACTATATTTTGGGCAAGGTCATGTTTTCTGATTGCCAAAGAGATTGAGGACCCAATCAATCCGACACCTATCAAGGCAACGCGTTCAAACACTATCTCTAAT
>CAZHIL010000085.1:0-14068 GCA_964532985.1 uncultured Albidovulum sp.
CCCGTAGGATATTTGGTGTCACTGTTCCAAGGGGCATCAACGGCATCCACCTCGAACGAAACCTTTTGCATCTCGTTGCTGAACCGAACATCATCAAACATGAAAAATTCGGCTTCAGGTCCAAAATAGGCAACATCACCCACACCTGAATTCTTGAGAAAGGCCTCGGCTTTTTCGGCAGTACTTCTTGGATCACGCTCGTAAGGTTCGCCTGTATCAGGTTCTACGACCGAACAATGGAGGCACATTGTCCTTTCAGAGTAGAAAGGATCAATATAGTGGGAATTGAGATCAGGCATGAGTTTCATGTCAGATGCTTCAATTGATTTCCAACCTGCAATGGAAGATCCATCAAACATCATTCCTTCTTCAAGGAAATCCTCGTCAACCTGGTCAGCCATGATTGTTACATGCTGAAGTTTCCCCCGTGGGTCGGTAAACCGAAGATCGACAAAATCAATCTCCTCATCCCCGATCATAGTTATTATGTCTTCAATAGTTATTATGTCTTCATTGGAACTCACAAGATTCTCCTTTCATTTTAAATCCAATTGCAAATTAAAGGGCTTCATCACCTGATTCCCCGGTTCTAATTCTGATAGCCTGTTCAATATCGGAAACGAAAATCTTTCCATCGCCGATTTTTTCCGTACTAGCACTGGTAAGTATGACCTCCAGAGCGCTGTCAAGCAAATCATCCGGTAAAACGATTTCCAACTTGACCTTGGGCAGAAAGTCGACAACATACTCAGCACCTCTATAAAGTTCGGTATGTCCCTTTTGCCTTCCGAACCCTTTCACTTCTATGACAGTTAAGCCTTGAACACCCACATCCTGAAGGGCTTCCTTGACTTCATCTAATTTGAATGGCTTGATTACAGCTTCGACTTTTTTCATTTTATTTTCCTAATTAACAACGAGAACAGGTTAACACCTTTCTCTTATAGCAGCCTTTGTGGAAATCATAGTGTTCGGTAGGATTTCGCATTTCCTCGTCAACGATTCAAGGCAAATTAACCGAAACTTGACCCTCCAATAATACATACAATTCCCCAATCTGCAACATTTACCTTAAAACTAGGGCTAACAGAGTGACTTTTCCATGACAAGCAAATCAAATCAACCCTTAAAGTTACCGAACTTATGATGGTAATTTACATTTCAACATTTAAGATTGGTATTTAACTTATTTCAAGGCTAGAAGTAGTTAAATCACAATTGAGGATAGTATCCATGCCACCAATTTGTTCGACTGAAGAAATTCAGAAAATTGAGCATTTACAAATCAAGGATGATATTCAGGTTGCCACTGATCTAATGGAATGTGCTGGAACAAAGGCAGCCGAATCAATAGTTGAATGGAACCAGGAAGCACAAAAGAAAAGCAGAAACCATTTTCATGTATTATGTGGTCCGGGAAACAATGGTGGTGATGGCTTTGTTATAGCCAGAACACTATTTGACCTGGGCAAAAAGGTATCCTGTTGGGAATTGGAGAACCCGACTGGAATGTCTTCTTCATCCGCGTTGATGCGCTCAAAATGGCTTCAACGGGGATCAATTTCTCCTATTGACCGATTCCAGAGGGCAATATTGAAGAATGGTGATATCGTCGTTGATGCCCTGTTCGGTATTGGTCTTACCCGGCCGTTGGATAAACAATGTTCAATTATTTTTGAAAAAATACCCGTCGACATCCCAATTATCGCAATTGATATTCTTTCAGGACTCGATTCCACCTCTGGCAAATTGCTATCCGTTTATGATTTACCCGATTATAAAGCTACTCTGACCCTTACCTTCCAATTGGCTAAATGGGGTCATTATTTGCAGGAAGGAACTGCAAGATCAGGAAGAATCAAGGTTATACCCATAGGATTGGATAAAGGAATGAGGGAATATTCCACTGAAAATCCGCCATTAGTTGAATTGGTGGAAGCCAATCCACCTGATTTTGCAAACCATTTGGATAAGCATGGGGCAAGTCACAAGTACGATCACGGTCACTCTCTGATATTATCAGGTTCGCAGGGAAAAATGGGTGCTGCTGAATTAGCCGGAACTTCAGCCCTCAGGATAGGCTCGGGATTGGTAACCCTCGGTTTGCCAAGGGATGCTTTTCAGATTCATTCAAGCAAGGTGAAAGCTCTTATGGTGACCCTAGCCGATGAACCGCAGGATTTGCTTGATTGCCTTTTAGATGAAAGGATTAATGCTTTATGCTTGGGACCCGGTCTGGGACTCGGTAGGAAAACCAGGGAATTCACGAATGCGGCACTGGAATCCGGGCGAAATGTTGTATTGGATGCTGATGCATTGACGTCGTTTAAGGACAATCCCGAATCGTTATTCAAGCAACTTCATGAAAAAACCGTACTCACACCCCATTTTGGCGAGTTTGCCAAATTATTCCCCGATTTGGCCAATAAAATGAAATCTGACAATTATTCCATCCTGACTGCGGTTCAAACAGCCAGTAAGAGATCCGGTGCAATCGTTCTCTTGAAGGGCAGGCAAACAGTTATCGCCTCGCCTTGGGGTAAAACCTATTTCGTCAATGGGGAAAAGTTTGAAAATTCACCCTGGCTTGCCACAGCCGGGTCGGGAGATGTGCTGGCTGGAATGATAACCGGTTTGATGGCCAGAAACATCGAACCACTAAAGTGTACCGTACTCGCTACCTACCTCCACCTCAAGTCTGCCAGTTTACTGGGACCGGGATTAATAGCAGATGATATTCCCAATACCATCCCCCAAGCCATTGGTCAGGTCCTGACTCAATCGACATGATATGCCACTAGTGGGATTATTTCATGCAAAAACAGGTAATCACTCCGGTTATGCGTGCACCAATACAAAGTCATGAATAACATGGTAGAAGGGTGTGGTCATTCCCCGTGCTTCCATTGATGAAGGATCTTCTATCCAATCAAACCTGGCCATCAAACTTTCCTTGACCCCAAATACAGCATCAGAATGGATGTAGGGATCATCGGGATCAAAGATATGGGTTGTCAAACTCTTGTATCCCTCTGCCGATATAATATAGTGCAGGTGTGCAGGGCGATAGCAATGCCGACCTAGTGCAGCCAACATCCTGCCAACCGGTCCGTCTCCGGGTATGGGGTAATATTTAGGTTTGACACCCCTGAACCAGTAGGTTCCATCAACAGAGGTCCTGAATACTCCCCTGAGGTTGAAATCAGGTTGAATGCCCTTTTGCTGAACATCATAAAAGCCTTCATCATTGGCTTGCCAAACATCCAGTTTGGCACCGGCAACGGGATTGCCTTGGGTGTCCAGAATTCGACCCTCAACAAGCATTGGTTCTCCCTTCTGGTCCAGGCAAATATCAGAACCCATTTCCAATTCCGGCGCATCTGCTACATGAAAAGGGCCCAGGACAGTGGATTCCGAAGCCCCGGAGGGTTTACGATTGTTTATGGCATCCACCAGCATGGAAACCCCTAGGACATCGGAAAGCAGTATGAATTCCTGTCGCCACTCATCACATTTATGTCCGGTTTCAGTCAAAAATTTTATACCCTCAAACCATTCCTCTTCCGTCAATTCCAATTCCTTGACAGCAGCATGCATGTGCTTGACCAGTACAGTAATGATTTGTCTGAGCCTCGGATCGGTATCCTCAGAAATGCGGCCTGCTACGACCTCGGCAGAATCCTGTTCGGTAAAATATCCTGTTTCCACAGCCATTATTTTCTCCTATTTTCCAAGAATCATTGAAAGAACCCGCAGAAGTTCGGTTTCCGGATTCTCCACCATCTCCTCCGTTCTCCAGGCAACATGGTGATCAGGTCTGACCAAGAGACAACCGGTATCCTTGATTTCCGAGGCCCGAGCCCAATCTCCGACATGATCAACATAAGTTTGACGAGGGCCAATGATATGGGTATTTATGGCTAGGCCCAGCTTATAGCCGACCTTTTCTGAAGCGCTGATCCAGGCATTTCCACCGATTCCGGTAAAGAGACTGAATTCACCCTTACCGCACAAATCCAGAGACGAGATGCTTTCACCCGTATCATGATGGAATAGCCAGACATGGGGCAGGCGGGCACCCGGCCAGGTGGTTGGTTGAAAATGCAACTCCTCATCCAGTTCAAAGGCCGGTTCCATTTGTCCATCTGTAACCACAGCCCTTGATTTGTAGCGCTGGTTCATTTCCACACCATGGGCATCAAATTCATATTTCTTGAATGCTATGGCTTCACGGATGGCACTTCGTTGCTTTTCACCATCAGGACCCGGAGAGGTTCTGGCATTCATGCTGGCCTGGATTTTCTTATAGTCGGTTCCGCCCGTCATCCCCAAGGCTTCGAATATTGGCCCAAATTCGGCAATCGACTGGTTTGCCCGTGTTACAATTTGCTTGGCTATGGGTGCTCTTTCTTCGGAGTAACTTTCCAGCAAGGACTGGCTTGCCGAACCTTTGATTACAAGAGCCAGCTTCCAGGCTAGATTAAAGGCATCCTGTATGGAAGTATTGGACCCTAGTCCATTTGATGGCGGATGACGATGTGCGGCATCTCCCATGATAAAGACCCGATCTTTTTGCATATGTTCGGCATAGGCATTGTTTACCGTCCAAGTACTAGCAGAAAGCAGTTCAATCTCAAGGTCGGGATCACCAACCAACTGACGTGCAACATCAGTGGCAAAGGCTTCATCCACTTCGGGCTCGGGTTCATTAATGTCATAACCCCAGACGATCAACCATTCATACCATGGTCTTATCATACGTACTAGACCCATGCCTATGCCACCAACATCAGCCCCTGGTTGCATGATCCAGTAAAGTACCGAGGGACGGTGGGCGACATATTTTGAGAGATCAGCACGAAAAAGAATGTTCATGGAGCCGCCAACTCCCATCTTGCCCCTGATTTTTGCCCCCATATGTTCAGCAACAAGTGAGTTTCCACCATCGGCACCAATGAGGTATTTGGATCTTACTTCAAATTCCCGCTTAGAAAGACGATCTCGCAATACGGTAGTTACCCCATCCTTGTCCTGGGTGTGACTCAAATACTCGGTTGACATCCTTCCTTGGGTACCACGAGAACAGGCCGTCTTGTACAACAGTGGTTCCATGAAGGTTTGGGGCAAATCATTCATGAAGCATGGTGAGGAAAGTTGATGCTCAGCTCTGGATAGCGGGTGTTTACCCCAGCTTTTCATACGGCCAATTTCCTCTCCAGCCAGGCTTTCGCAAAATACATTCTCACCCATCAGGTCCTGCTCTGTGGCTTGCATGTAGGCTTCATCTTCAACTTCTTTTCCCAAGTCACGCAAAACTTCCATTGCTCGTTGATTGGTAATGTGGGCCCGAGGTGTATTGGCAAGCCACCTATATCGATTGACTGCCATGTTTTCGACACCATAAGAAGACAGGAGTGCCGCCATGGATGATCCGGCCGGGCCGGTACCAATAATCAATACATCTGTTTCAATTTCAGCCATCTATTTCTCCTTGGAAAGTTTTTTATTCATGAGAAGTCTCCTTTGAACAGGGAACAATTCAATTCCCGTACGGTCACTCAGCAACCCCCACAGTCCACGGGGTGCAAAAAGCATGACAATGATTCCGATTAAGCCCAATGATATGAGATACCAAGTACCGTAACTGGCCAAAAGACTTTGCAACAGCAGAAAGACAAGCACTCCCAAAATCGGACCCTCGATTGTGCCTATTCCACCAATCACCACTATGAAAATCACATAGGCAGTCCAATCAACTACGGAAAAGGCGGCATCCGGTGATATGCGAGCTTTCTGCATATAGATGAGAGCTCCAGTCAAGCCGGTGCCGAAGGCCGCTGCCAAAAACGTCAACCATTTTATCTTGTCCGGGTCCACACCGACGGAACGGGCGGCCTGCAGATTGTCCCTGACTGCAGCAAGTGCCAACCCCCTTCGAGTTCGCAACAGCCAGTAAATTGCTGCAATGGTGAGGATGACAAGGATCAAGGCAAGCCAATAGGCCAATATGTCACGTGCCACTGATGTTTTGATATCAAATAAGGCCTTGATGCCATCCACAAACATGATATCCCTGGTTGCAGACCTGGGCAGGGAGGTTCCGGTTCCACCACCCAATTGTTTCCACTGGGCAACGGTCAATCTTGTGATTTCGGCGATAACCCACGTACCGATGGCAAAGTAGGCTCCCTGCAGCCGGAAGGCAAAAAAGGCAGTAGGTAGGGCCAAAAGCAGAGCTGCAACCCCACCGGCCAGAATGGATGGTACAGGATCCCAGCCAAGAAGAATTACGGTACCAAACATGGCATAGGCCCCCATACCGACAAAAGCCTGTTGGCCAACCGATACAAGTCCACCATAACCCGCCAGCAGGTTCCACCATTGGGCAAGGGTAAGCATGGTAAATATAAAGAACAGATCCTGCAATAATGAGCGTGAGGCAAAAAGTGGCAGAATAAATGCAACCGGAATGAGAATGGCAGCTCCAATCGCAGCCATGCGTGAAGCGGGAGTCTGAACCTTGACTACGAAACTCATCAGTCAAATGCCCTTGGCAAGAGTCCCCTGGGTCTGACAAGCAAAACCAGTAAAAACGCTATGTGCCCTGATAGAATCTGCCATTCGGGGTTGATGGTAGCCCCAATTGTTTGTGCAACTCCAATAATTATGCCACCAAGTAATGTTCCCCATAAAGACCCCAAACCGCCTATGATTACGGCCTCAAAGGCATAAATCAGTCTGGCTGGGCCAATGCTAGGATCAAAATTTGATCTAACCCCAAGATAGAGGGCAGCTATGATGACAACGATCATGGCCAAACCTGTTGCGACAGAAAATATGTTTTGGGGCTTGACCCCCATCAGGCTTGCTGTCACAGGGTCGTCGGACGTGGCTCGAAAGGCACGACCGAGGGAAGTACGATAAATAATCTGATTGAGTACAAGAATAACGACTATTGCAGAAATAAAGATAAGCAGCGGCATGATGCCCACATTAATTGGTCCAATGGCCAGGGATGCAGTTTCCAATTTACCTGCCGAAAGCCGCTTGCTGTCTGCTGACCATGTTTCCAGCAATACATTTTGTATGACAATGGACAGACCAAAGGTTACAAGCAGAGGTGGAAGAATATCATCACCCAAAACCCTATTGAGCACAAATTTCTGCAACATCCATCCCAGGGCGAACATGAAAGGCCCTGCCACCAGTGTTGCCACAAAGACATTCAAGTTCAGTAGTGAAACTAGGAGTAGGATCAGATAGGCCCCAAATACAATCAGGTCGCCATGGGCAAGATTTACCAGCCTCATGATTCCAAAAACCAGGCTGAGTCCTGCTGCAAAAAGGGCATAAAGCCCACCCAACAGGATTCCCTGGATGAGACTGTCAAGGAAGATCATGACTACTCTTCTCCAAAATAGGCGGCATGAATCATGTCCATTGAAAGTTCTTCAGGTGTTCCCGACAGGGTTATATTCCCCTCCATCATGCAACAGACACGATCTGAGACCTTCATGGCCTGAACGATATCCTGTTCGACAATTATCAGGGAAGCACCAGAATTTTTGATTTCCGGGAAGGCTTCGTAAAGATTCTTGATGACAACAGGCGCAAGCCCGAGACTGATTTCATCACATAGCAATACCCGCGGATTTGACATGAGAGCCCGACCCATGGCAACCATTTGTTGTTCACCGCCAGATAGGGAAGTTCCGGGCTGATTGCGTTTTCCCTTCAAGGCCGGAAACAGGTCATAAACATTATTCAGGTTCCAGTATCCCGTCTGCTTGTTACCATAGGCACCAATCTTCAGGTTTTCTTCAACACTCAGGGACGGGAACAGACGACGACCTTCCGGAATCATGGCAATTCCCAGAGAGGTAATTTCATCGGCATCCAGGTGGCCAATCGGCTTGCCTTCAAGCAATATGCTTTCAGCCGGTGATTTCAAAACACCTGAAATGGTACGTAACAAACTGCTTTTGCCAGCCCCGTTTGCCCCGATTATTGCCAATGTTTCACCCTGGTTCAAGGTTATGTTGATTCCAAAAAGAGCTTGGAAATTACCGTAAAAGGCAGTCAGGTCTTGTGTTTTCAGAAGGGCCATCAAACCTCTATACCGAGGTAAATTTCTCGGACCTCCTTGGATTTCATTATTTCTGCCGGATCACCAATTGCGATGACTCTTCCGAAATCCAGTACCAGAAGACGTTCCACAATGGATGTCAGGGCATGAAGAACGTGTTCAATCCAGACTATGGTCACACCCTTTTCATGAATGGACTTGATGGTTGCAACAAGCGAATCACACTCACCCTGGGTCAGGCCACCGGCAATCTCATCAAGCAACAGTAGTTCTGGGTTTGTCGCAAGTGCTCTTGCAAGTTCCAGACGTTTTCGTTCCAGAAGAGAAAGTTGGCTAGCCGGCAAGTTGGCATGCTTCACCAATCCTGTCTCCTGCAGAATTTCAACACAATTGTCAGTAGTTTCAGCCTCATCAAGGTTACGGCCAAAAGTACCGGCCACAAGCAGATTTTCAAACACGGTTAGCTTGTCAAAGGGTTGCGGTATCTGAAAACTTCGGCCAATACCTGACAGGGTACGCTTCATCGGAGAAGCTTGGGTTATTTCTTTGTTTTGAAAGAAAATCTGCCCTCCATCGGAGGGTAAGTTTCCCGTTATCAAATTGAAAAGGGTTGATTTCCCGGCACCATTGGGGCCAATAATCCCCAAAGCCTGGCCGGCAGGCACATCAAACGAAATTTCATCAGCAACTTTTAGAAAACCAAATGATTTGTTCAGTTTGGAGATGCTGAGGAGGGACATTGTATGGATATGCCTACCGAAATATTGTTTAAGCGGTTCAGGAAATTTCTTCCATGGAACCACCGGTTGCAATCATGGGAGCAGTCTGGTTATCGACAACAACCAAATCATAACCACCGCCATCAGCCAAACGCCACTGACCTCCGACCAAGGGTGTCTTGGCAACATTCTTTGCAGCGAATGGCGGTAACCCATTTCCGTTCCAAGCAATCGGACCAACAACTGTAGAAAGGTCGGTTGCAGCAATGGCCTCGGCAACGGCATCACCATCATCAACTTCGGAAACTCTTCCGGTTACATCCTGGGCCAGTTCGAAGAGGGCATGAATAAACCCTATTGGCTGGGTCCATTGACGTCCGGTAGAAGCAGTATAATCTTCGGCCAGTTCACTCGATGTTTGGCCAGTGAGCGTTGATGAGAAGGGATGGCTTGGTGACCACCAGACTTCTGATGATAGATTATGACCGGCATCCCCCAGAGCTTCAACTGATACTGGGAACAGGATTGCCTTGCCAATGGAAGCAGCTTTCGGGACAAATCCCTGTTGTTTCGCCTGTGTCCAGAACGTGGTAAAGTCGGGCGGGATCGGTACTCCAGTAACGATTTCACAGTTGGCTTGCTTGAAGGCATTGATTTGGGCTGTAAAATCGTCAGTCAGATTCTGGTAACGACCGGTATCAGTCAAGGTATAGCCTTGGTCAGCCAGTACTGGTGGAAAGCCGACAACCGGATCTCCCCATGCATTGCCGTCACCGTCATTGGGGTAGAGTGCACCTACCGATTTATTCGTATCAAGCTGGTTCCACATATTGGTGAAGACTTGAATGATATCTTCCAGACCCCAGAAGAAATGATATCCGTAATTGAATGGTTCCCAACTTGCCGGATCACCAGGATTGCCCTGCTGTCCAATAAAATAGGGCTGCCAGGGTGCTACCGTGGAAATAACCGGGATTTCCTCGGCTTCACAGGTGGTGGAGACTGGATTGGTTGTTTCGGGAGTTGAAGCAACCAGCATCAAATTGATTTCATCATCGACAATCAACTCCTTGGCAACCTCTGCCGCACGATTGGGATTGGATTGGCTGTCCTTGACGATAACCTCGAAATCCGAACCCGCTACGTTGAGAAAACTGTCAATGATGAAATTGTCAGCTTCGGCAAAGGCTGCCAATGGGCCTGATGCCGGAGTTACATATCCTAGACGGATTTTTGTACCCTGGGAAAGGGCAGGTGCGGCAAGACCCCCTGACGCAACCAGCAGTCCGGTTGCTGCAGAAGATTTTAATAACTTACGACGTGTGATCATAATTGAGTCCTCCTTTTTCAAATGATCATTATTCAGGGGCTGAACCAGCCCATGCATTTCTTAACAGCTCGTGAATTCCCACACGGGTTATTTCGCGAGGATTCCAATAAGGATTTTTAATCGCAATATCTACGGCCAAATCGATGTCATTCTCCTCCATCCCCAGTTCACTGAGACTGAGTGGAGCACCGAGTGACTTTGCAAATTCCCAGACCGCCTTGCCTGTATCCAGATTATTGAGCATGACACCAAGGGGTTCCAGCAAATCTGGTACAGCCAGTGCATTGTAGGCAATGGCATGAGGCAGAATGATCGCATGGGTTTCAGCATGGGGAAGGTCAAAACTGCCTCCAAGGGTGTGACACAATTTGTGGTGCAGGGCCATTCCAACATTGCCCAAAACGGTACCACATGCCCAAGCTCCCCTTAGAGTATCTTCCCGGGCCTTAATATTTTCGGGATCCACCAGTACTTCGGGAAGAGATGAAACAAAATATTGTAAACCGTCCATAGCAAGTTGAGTGGAATCATCTGAACGGTCCTTGGCATAAAGGCCTTCAACTGCATGGGCCATTGCATTGAGGCCGCTGGTAACGCTCAAGTCAAGAGGTAAGGTAACGACCAGTTCAGGATCATAGAGAATTATTTCTGGAAGTACCTTGTCATCTTTAATGGTTGTCTTGATTCCATCTTCGGTTTGTCCCAGGATGGGGGTAGCTTCACTACCTGCATAGGTCGTAGGTATGATGATTTGGGGTAGATCTGTATGCAATGCTATAGCCTTGCTTAAACCTGTCGTTGAGCCGCCTCCGACTGAAACGAGACAATCCGCATTAACGGATTTTGTATGTTCGAGGGCCGTAGTGGTAACCTCGACCGGGGTATGCATTTTGGCCCCTGTGAATACACCCACAGTGATGTTTCCCAGTTTTTCCGCCAAATCCCTTGCTACATCAGTTTGTTCGGGTGTTGATAATACAAGCGCCCTGGAACAACTAATCTCCTTAATGAAACTATCCAACTCATGACGTATTCCGGCATGGAAATGTACCGACTGATTGGTTAGCGGATGTTTGTTGATTCCCATAGTGTACCTTGGCAAATTTGATGTTTGACGTTACGGAAATATAACAAAGATACAATTAGTCCTTGATTGAATTATGACTTATTAATATAACCCAAAGTTATGAAGTTGGATCCGCGTCATCTTGAAATTCTGGCAGCTGTTGTTGATAATGGTGGAGTGACGGAAGCTGCACGGGCAATTGGCAAAAGCCAGCCAAGCCTTTCCCGTACGATAACTCTCTTGGAAAACAGGGTCGACAGACCATTGTTTGTCAGCAACAAGAGACCGTTGGTTCCCACGGAATTTTGCTTGCAGTTGGCAACTGAAGGACGAAAGATTCTCAAGGCCAACCAGGCAGCAGGTGAAATAGTATCAAGCTACAAGGCTGGTCGAAGCGGTGCAGTAAGGTTGGCAGGCACTCCCTTTTTCATGGATGGCGTGATTTCCGGGATGATTGCAACCTTTCAGACCTTGCATCAGGACATCAGAATTGATCAAAGCTATGGTTATCCCTTGGATGTATTTGCCGATCTCAGGAATGGGGTACTTGATTTGGGAATAATTCCAATCCGTGCTTCCGAGGTTCCCGAGGATATGACCTTTGATCAGATATTGCGAGGAAGGAATGTCATTGCATGTCGAGCAGGTCACTCACTTACCCGTAAATCGGTGGTAAGAATGAACGACCTGACTTCCTATCCTTGGATTGCACCACCTGTAGATAGCCCTTTATATCATGATTTGAGAGCAGGTCTGGAAGGAATTGGTGTCAAGCACTTCAAGATCAGTTTCACTGGCGGAAGCTTGAGTGCTGTGATCAACATCCTTTCTGAATCGGATGCCTTGACGGTACTTCCATACTCTGTCGTTTTCCGGATGCGCCCTCAAAACAGGCTGACTGCATTAAGCATACGAATTGGTGATCCCGAACGTCATCTGGGGATACTGACCTTGACCAATAATCGTCTTGAGCCTGCAGCTAAGAGGCTCATGAATTTCATTACGACAGAATTCAAGAGTCTGAGTGCGATAATTCATCATCATGAACAAAACGAACTGTGGCGAAAATAAGGATATTCATTTTTACATCAGGCAACCAACCCCAACCACTAGGATTTTTCATACCGGGATTACTAAATTTGCCTGGAATTACAGTTATACTGTGTTGGTAAAAATATATCAGCTTTTCTCTGAAACAGGTCAAATCGCCTTTTTGATATTCAGGATTTTCATTTGCAAATAATTGAATTAAAGCCAACAAATACCTAATTTCAACTTCTTGAAAACAAATGGTGAATACCAGTAATTCAAAGTAGATCAAACTAGGAGAATTAGTACTCCAAACAGGGGTAATTTAAAACCAAACTATTCCAAACAAACGGAATGCGGGTGTGGCGGAATTGGTAGACGCACCAGATTTAGGATCTGGCGCTTTAATGCGTGGGGGTTCAAGTCCCTCCACCCGCACCAAGAAATGAAAGTTGCTAATGTCAGACAGTGAAATTGTTTTTCAAGAAGATTTAGATGAGCCGCAAATCCACGTGGCTGAGGATGGTTTCAGTCGAGTGTACCGATTGGGCGTAACGAAGGGTCTTCTGAACAAGAAACTCACACAGGAAATTTTGGAATACAAAGACAGGTTCAATATTCCAGGATTCCGTAAGGGCAAGGCCCCATTGAGTGTCATTCTCAATCGTGTTCCAGAGAAAGAAAAGGAAGAATTCCTGCAGAGATATGTCAGTGAACAAATCCAGGAACATTTGCACGATTCTGACAAAATTGTCATAGGTACACCTGAAATAGATACTGACTATGCAAACGAAACCGATATGGTCGCCAAGATATCAGTTTCCTACGAGGTGTCTCCCGAAGTCCAGGACTTAGATTATGACAAGTATTCCATCCTAAAGTTTGTACCGGAGGATAGAGAAAAGTTGCTGGAAAAGATCAGACAGGATTTTTTGGCGGCCAACCCGGAAAAGGTAACCCAGGACAAGGATTATAAATCTGAAATTGGGGATTACCTGATGGTTGACATGACCATAGAGGCACCTGGTACAAGTGCTGATGGGTTTATTGATAAGGCCAGAGAGGTATTGGTCGACGAAAACTCAAGTATTTATGAAGTTAAGTTCAATTCCGTCGGACTAGTTATGGATGAGGAGTTAACGATTGAATCGGAATTACCTTCATTTTATGATGGTTTTGAGGAAGCAGGTAAACCCTGTAAGTTTCATTTCAAAATTGCAGAAGTACTCAAATCCAATATAATTGACGAACCCACTCTGGAAATGGCAAAAAAATTCGGCTTCCAATCGGTTGAGGAATTGGATGTAGAACTTTTGAATAGGAAATTACAACAATTTGAAAGCATTTCCGCTCACCTCATGACTGATCAATTTGTACTTAAAATGGAAAAGGAACTGGATTTTGATGTTCCGAAAAAGGTACTGAATTCAACGATGGAAAATATTTGGTTCGAGGAGAGCAAAGATGATTCAGAATCTGAAACTACAAATCCTGAAAAGAATAATGAAAAAAATTCAAAGGATACCGATGATATAGAGAATGGGGATACTGTAGAGGGCTTGACGGAGCATAATGATGAAGATTCCTCGACTAATGGTACAAGTGAAGACCCGAAAAGAGTTGATTGGGATACCATTGATGCCAAAAGGGTAACAGAAATAAGGAATATCGCACTCAACCAGGTCAGGTACATGATCCTTCTGAAAAACATAGCAAAAAAGGAAGATATAAAAGCAACCAGGGAAGAGATTGTTGATGAGTGGGCTGTTATGCTTGCCCGCTACAATCAATCTCCTCATATAAATATGGAAGAACTCAGAAGTAGAATTAAGTATGAG
>CAZHIL010000086.1:0-2230 GCA_964532985.1 uncultured Albidovulum sp.
CTTCATCATAAAATCGTTTGTTGTTCTGAAACTGTGGTTTGACAATTGGAAATTTTGTTTCCCAGTACCTGAGAGTTGATTGATCCAGACCCAGTTCCTTGGAAACCGTACCTATCTGCTTATGGTTTTTGTATTCAGGGGACAATTCAAAACCGTTCCCGGGAAATTACCCGTTAATTTTTTCCTTGAGTTTTTTCGAGGGTATGAACTTGACCTTGTAATGGGCACCGACTGTTCGTTCCTCTCTCGTGATTACATCCAATATTTCTTGGCTTGCCCTGAACTTCAACTGAAATGTACCAAATGATGATATCTTGACTGTCTCGCCCTTGGAAAGACTATCAAGCATATTCAGGAAAATGGAATCAACAAATTTTTTTGAAACAGCATAGGTTAGACCATATCGGTTTCGAAGAAGTTTAACCAGGTCATTCTTCGTAAGTACTTCATTATCCATTCATTTTTCCTTGCAATTATGTAAAGTGTAGATCCATTCTAACAGATGGATGCAAATTGAAAAAGACATTTGGTGATTTGGGAAATAAATAAATCACATCAAAACGAAATGGTTTTACCACCTCAGAAGGAATGAACCCCAACAAAGTCCTCCACCAATTGCATGAGACAGAATCAAGTCACCTTTCTTGAATTTGCCTTCCTCATTGGCAACTGACAAGGAAATGGGAATTGAGGCAGCTGAAGTATTGCCATGGTTTTGCAAGGTAACAACAACTTTTTCAATTGGTATTTTCAGTTTTTGGGTAGTTGATTGAATGATTCTTACATTTGCCTGATGGGGCACTGCCCAATCTACCTCGGCACTCGTGACATTGGCCTTTTCCATAACACGTTCAGTGGAATTCACCAGTTTTGAAACTGCATGGCGAAAGACTTCCTTGCCCTTCATTCGCAAATGGCCTGATGTCTTGGTGGTCGATACGCCACCATCAACATAAAGGATATCCTTGAAACTCCCGTCGGAATGCAAATCCGTCGCCAATATCCCCCGGTCAGAACCACCATTGGTCGTTTTGGCTCCTTCAAGGACAACGGCACCGGCACCATCTCCAAATAAAATGCAGGTTGTCCGGTCATTTTTATCCAAAATGCGTGAAAAGGTTTCTGAACCGATCACCAGAGCCTTGGTTGCCTCGCCGGATTTAATCAGAGCGTTGGCATTGGCTAGGGCAAAAACAAAACCGGCACAGACTGCCTGTAAATCAAAGGCATATCCTCTGGTAATACCTAGACCATTTTGAATCTGGGTGGCGGTAGATGGAAAGGTATGATCAGAAGTAGAGGTGGCCAAAATGATCAGATCAATGTCTTCGGGCTTGCAACCACTGTTTTTTAAGGCCTTGCGGGCTGCCTTTATCCCCATCGTGGAAGTCGTTTCTTCGGTGGGGGCGTAGTGTCTTCTCTTGATGCCTGTTCGGGCGGTTATCCATTCATCAGAGGTATCGATATACTCCTCAAAATAGCTGTTTGGTACTATATTTTCCGGGAGGTAATGTCCCGTACCGGTTACAACAGACCTGATGGTTTCCATTAAATTTCAAAATTCAAATTATGTTCAAACATTCTGAATATATCAAAAAGATTTCGACCTTGCCAATTTAACGCCAAGATCAATTGCGGCCTCAATGCCAACAGCATCTGAACCCCCATGGGATTTGATGACAATGCCATTCAATCCAAGAAATACACCCCCATTCGCCCGTCTTGGATCAATTCTCTTGAAAAATCTTCTGAGCGAGGTGTAGGCAAAAAAGCCACCAATACGTGAAAAGAGAGTGTGGGCAAAGGCCTGTCGGAGTTGATTCCTTATAACCCGCGCAGCGCCCTCGGAGCTTTTAATGGCAGTGTTTCCGGTAAAACCATCGGTTACAATGACATCAACCTTGTTCGAGAAAATTTCAGTACCTTCAACAAATCCTACGAACTCATATCCATTAGGCTCCTCATGTTCGGCAATGAGGTCATAGGCGGCTTTTATTTCCGACCGTCCTTTGTGGGATTCTGTTCCCACATTCAACAGCCCGATACGGGGTTTACTCAACTGCAAACCATTTTGGGCAAATTTGGAACCCATGATACTATAACAGAGGAGGTCCTTTTCATCGGCCTTGATATCGGCACCAGCATCCAGCAATACATTGAAACCACTGGCATTGGGCGAGGGGCATAGACAGGCAATGGCAGGTCGGGAAACGCCGGGGGCCTTTTTCAG
>CAZHIL010000087.1:0-1893 GCA_964532985.1 uncultured Albidovulum sp.
ATACAAAAACACAGGAAAGAAACTCCTGTGGAAGATATTAGCAATCGTGATTTTAGCGATTGGAATCAATTCTGTGAAGAAAATGACTTGCCTTTAAGCTCCATCAAGGCAAACACGGAACTGCAGGAAGAGAAAATGGCATGCCCCAAGCCTGTACAGAAAAGGATTCTGGTAGAACCAAGACATACAGAGCCGAAAAGTAATGTTCCCGGTCCAAAAAATATCGACAAAAAAATACTGAAGAAATTGAATTCGGGACATATCAATCCCGAACTAAAACTGGACCTTCATGGCATGCTGAAGGAAGAGGCTTCTCGGGAGGTCAAACAATTTGTATCCGGAGCCTTTCATTCAGGCAAGCGTTTGATTTTGGTTATACCCGGAAAGGGAAAGGATATGGATGGTCGCAGAGGTTTCGGCCCCCTCAATCAATTGATCAGGCATCTGTTATCCAAACCACCCACTTCCGAATATATTCTTCATTTTCAGGAAGCCCACAGGTGTCATGGAGGTAGTGGTGCATACTACATTTACCTGAAAAGAAACAGGTCACGCAGGTAACTTGCCTTCAATTTCAGTGTAACCACTGATTCCCTGGCTTACTCAGAAACGATAAATATCCTGTATTTTTCCCTGGCAAATTGGGCACCGGCAATTTTACCGGTATTGTAACTGCCACCATCCAGATTTATTTTGCCCTCATGAAACTTGAACAGCGATGCTTCAAATCCGGTTGAATTGTATCTGCCTAGATAGGTATGTCCATGTACGGCTATCAAATCAGAACGCTTAAACGGTGAAAAAAGGAACTCACCCCTGATCCAGGACCAGTGATTGTCATACAAACAGTCCCAGGGCTCTGCCAAAGCCTCTTCAATACTACGGTTGGGTTCTATGCCGGCATGTACAAACAGGAGGGAACCTATCCGTTTGTGACTCAATAATGATTCCAAGAACGCAACTCTTTCAGGCCCCAGCCCTTCATTCAAGGTATGGGCAAAATCCTTGATACTCCCATAAAACATGTCTTCAGGGTTCAGACCCAATTCCCGAAGTGTTTTTCCAGCTCCGTTCCATGACCAGATTTCATGAGCTGGCGTATGGGCGTTGGCAGGTATATACCTTGTGAACTCGGTCATTTTCTTGCCCGTGAGGGAAAGTCTCATCAATTGTTCATGATTCCCCATCAGTGTATGTGTTTCCGTGAATCCAAAATCCTTGGATTTTCGCATAAGATCCAAGGTCCTTATGGATTCCGGCCCTCGATCAATCAAATCCCCAAGTGAAACCAGTATTGACTGCTTTTGTGAATCCCTTGCTTCGGAAAACACCTCAAGCATCGTTTGAAGATGAGAGCAATAACCGTGTACATCGCCGACGGCAAAGATTTCCACTCCATCCTCAAGGCCTGTCGGCAAGGGAAACCACTCTGATGTAAAATGTAACACTGGCATCAAGCCATTCCTTGTAGTAAGTGTGAATGAAATGGTACCCGAGGGTACACGGCAAATGGAAGCTGCTTTGTCAGAGCGTTTGCTGGATTTCTTCCTGCTCAAAAACTTCTATGTAATCGCCCTGTTTGAGGTTGGAATAATTCTCGAATGCCATACCACATTCCAGACCGGTTTGAACCTCGTCAACCTCGTTCTGGAAGCGTTTGAGGGTTTTGAGCTTACCTTCATGGATAACCACATTATCCCTGAGTAAACGAACCCCGGAAGACCTTCTGACAATACCCTCAGTTACCTTGCATCCTGCAACCATGCCAACTCCGGTAATCTTGAATGTCTCAAGAATTTCCGCATTGCCGAGGAAGTTTTCCTTGATATGTACATCAAGTAGACCGGAAGCCAGAGCCTTGACATCATCAACCAGACGATAAATTATCGAATA
>CAZHIL010000088.1:0-3674 GCA_964532985.1 uncultured Albidovulum sp.
CCCTTGCAAAATTAAACAGAGACTCATTCACTATTTTCAAAAAATTTAAAGGTGTCCATGCAATATTTTCTGGGAGTGATTTTGATTTTGAAAGATCATTAAAATCTGCACTCAATGGAATAGATGAAATTGATTTTGGTAAGCTAAAATTATTAACAGGTATACAACCGATTATCGCAAAACGACATTATCACAAAACTGGTGCTTTACGCTGGTTTGATGTTGAAATTTCCCCACTCAATTCACTTGATGAAACAGTAAAAAATTTTGAAGAGAATACTGGTGCTGTAGGAAAATTCATATTGGTAATTCCTACTATGGGTGAAAGTGAAATCAAGGCAAGAAATTTATGCCAGGAAGTTGTAAATAGTATTGGTAATAGCAGAGATGTTTTACTGGGTTTATCAAAAATATCTTGGACTATTACTTCTTTGACAAGGGAATTACTTGCATTAGAGTTAGTAAATGAAACACATTCTGAATTGTCTGGAGACCCTGTTGCAAGGAGAGAAATTTCATCCAGAATTACTGAATTAAAATCTTTGCTTGAAACTGAATTATATAAATCTTTTGACAATGCAGTATGGTTTAGCAGCACATTTGAACCTCAAAGATTTAGACAATCAGAACTCAATAATGTCGCCTCTAAATTAGCTGATAAGCGTTTCAATAAATCCCCACAGATTCATAATGAATTATTGAATCGTCACAAACCATCTGGAAGTGCTGTGGCAGCACAAAATAATTTGCTAAGACACATGATTTTTGATGAAGGTGAACCGAGGTTAAGAATAAATAAATTTCCTGCTGAAGCTGGGCTGTTTATATCCATCCTAGAAAAATCTAGACTTTATCGAAAAAAAGGAGGGAAGTGGCGCTTTTCTTCCCCAAGTTATTATAAAGATAATTGCAATTTGAATCCCTTATGGAGGACTACAATCAAGATAATAAAACAATCTCCCGTCCTGGTTTCAGAATTATATGATGAATGGCGTCAATCCCCTTACGGTGTTAAAGACGGTCTATTACCAGTACTTGCTGTTAGCTTTATACTAACTCAACGTGAAAACCTTGCCGTCTATAGGGAAGGAGTATTTAAGCCAAATTTTGATGATGTAGATGTTGATTATCTAATAAAAGATGCTGGCTCCATACAATTAAGGTGGATGGATATTTCAGGTATAGCTCGTAGGCTTTTATTAGAAATGGCAACAATTGTTCGTGATTTAGATCAAAATAACAATCTTGAAAATCTTGAACCTATTGACGTTGCAAGAGGATTAGTTGCAATTTATGATCAGTTACCGCAGTGGACAAAAAGAACAATGCGAATATCTAGTAATGCTGTTCAGATAAGAGATATGTTTAAACGTGCACGAGACCCAAACAAGTTCTTATTTGATGACATTCCTGAAACATTTATGGAAAATTCCGAAGATTTTGATGAGGAAGCTGTAAAGAAGATTGCAGAAAATGTTCGTGATGGCCTTAGGGAATTAAGTTCTGCTTACATCTCAAAGTTATATCGCATACGGGATGTTATGTTAAATGAATTAAATGTTCACAATTCTTCAACCCAATCAATATTAGAACTACAAACGCGTGCACAAAATATTCGCCAAATTTCAGGCGATTTCAAACTTGAAGCATTTATTAATAGAGTTTCACATTTTAACAATGATGAGAAGAGTATCGAAGGAATTGCTAGTCTAGCGGCAAGCAAACCACCTACTCAATGGATTGATCTTGATTTTGATAGAACAATGATTGAGGTAGCAGAATTATCACAAAAATTTCTTCGTGCGGAATCTTTTGCCCGAGTAAAAGGACGAGATGATAAGCAGCATGCTATATCTGTAGTCGTAGGAATTGATGGTAAACCCACACCAGTTCATGATGAATTTACAATAAGCGATTCTGAGCGAAAGAAAGTTGAAAGCTTAACCAAAGAGATTGATAGTATGTTGGAGACCAAAGATAACTTTAACAGAAATATTATACTAACTGCATTAGCTGAGGTAAGTGCACATTATCTTAAGATAAAACCTGAGGAATCTCAGAAGATTGATTATTAGGACCAAACCTTATGAGCAGAGTTAATATTGAGAAACATGTGCTAGGTTTGTCGGGTGGTAGAGATAGTGCCGCATTGGCAGTTTATATGCGACAACACCACCCTGAATTAGATATTGAATACTTTTTTACAGATACTGGAAAAGAATTACCCGAGGTATATGAATATTTGGGACGTTTAGAAGGTTTTTTAGGAAAAACCATACTTCGTTTAAACCCAGAACGTGACTTTGATTTTTGGCTAAATCAATACAATAATTATCTACCCTCACCTCAAAGTAGATGGTGTACAAGACAATTAAAGCTGCGGCCCTTTGAACTATGGCTTAAACCCAGAATCAAAAACGGTGAAACCATTTACAGTTATGTAGCTATTCGTTCTGATGAAGAATATAGAGAAGGATACAACTCTAAAAACAACAAGTTAATAGTTCGCTTACCATTTAAAGAATCTGGGATAGACAAAGAAGGAGTATTGGAAATACTTGAAAGTGCAGGCTTGGGATTACCAGAATATTACACCTGGAGAACAAGAAGTGGTTGTACCTTTTGTTTCTTCCAACAAAAAATAGAATGGGTAAGGCTAAAGGAACATCATCCTGAAGCTTTCGATGAAGCCAAATCGTATGAAAAAAACTCAGTTGAGAATGGATCGCCTTTCACCTGGTGTCAAGGGGAATCTTTGGAGGAATTGGAAAAGCCTGAAAGGGTTGAACAAATATTACGGGATCACAAAAAACGGTTAGTTCGCATGCGTACAAGAATTAAACCTAACCCTCTAAGACCAGATGAAGATCCTCTGGATATGGATGACCTTTACGGTCAATCCAAAGTTTGTTTGGCTTGTCATAAATAGTTTACATAATTTAATCCAGCCATGGTCTCAAGTTATCCCAACATAAAGAGGCTAATCTACTGGTTCGTTTTTCAATAAATTCTTTATCCCACTTTTCAACATCCCTTATACCATCCAACATGGATAATCGTTTGCCGCTAAGGATTAAATCTTCAGTCTTTTTTTGAAATCGAAGACCCTGATTTTTAGCACTAGCCAATGCTTCTTCACGTTTTTCTTTGGTTTTATCAGTAAGTGCAGTATAGAAGAGCTTCTTTTTTTTCCAAGAAGCCTTACCTACAGCGACATTCTCTTTAGCAGGTAATAAAACAAGATTACCTAAGGTATTTCTAATTCGACTATTGGAATATATATTTTGGGACCATCCTTCGGGTTTATCTGAGTTTGGTGCGACATGTTCGACCGTTTTGTAGTCATCTCCAATCCAAAATGTGTAATCAAAATAACTTCTGTCATCGCTTGGTTGTACGTTCTGACGTGTAAGTAAACCAAGATTATCCTTATCTGGTGCAGTATGATGTGATGCACAGAACAGCATAAACCTGGCAAGAGGTTGAGAATTTGAATAAATCGGAGTATCAATTACATGTTTGATCCATACATTCTTATTTTTGAATTTTACTTTTCGAGACTCAAGTTTACTAACAAGAGCAGATTTTAATTCACTAACACTTAAAATTTGATTATTGAACTTTGAACCGGTACATAGACCAAACTTATTGTTAGAACTTTTATCGTCCATAAT
>CAZHIL010000089.1:0-4990 GCA_964532985.1 uncultured Albidovulum sp.
TTTTGATAATGAATTTCTGAATCAGGCAAAACCATATTATGAAACCTGCGATCGGGATTTATGGGTTCTGGACATCACTTCTGATATTGGTATACCCACCTATGTTGCAATTTCCAACCGACCAGATGGTGAAACCGAGGATATAATATATGGTGCTGGAACACACTCCGATCATAAGACAGCAGTCACCCGTGCAATATGCGAATTGAACCAGTGTCTATCCTGGATGCCCAAACCTGGAAAAGGGCAAGGACAACCGGCAATAGATGAACCAAAAGTCTTGGACTGGTTCAGAAACAGTAGGCTTCAAGATTGCTCCTGGCTTGTACCTGCAACAGAAAGTCCTGAAACGGGAAAAGTTAATTCCAATATAAAACTCGAATTTCAGGATTTGAGGGAAGAAATTGACTATTGCAGGGGGTTGGTAGAAGATAGACAAATGGATTTTTTGGTATTGGATCAAACCCGACCCGATATTGGGTTGAATGTTGTGAGGGTTATTGTTCCGGGATTGAGACATTTCTGGCCAAGAATGGCGCCTGGTCGCCTTTATGAGGTTCCTGTAGCAATGGGTTACACTAAAAAACCCCTGAAGGAATTCGAAATGAACGGAATACCTGTTTTTGCATGAGCAGAGAAAATGGATTTTGAAACTACATTAAAGCTTTCCCAAAAGAGATTGTCTGAGGAAGAAGGTAATTTGGGGAATTTGCTGGAATTGGCCAAAGGATGGACACATGAATGTCTGATCTCCGGAAATGAATGGGACAATATCCTGGAACAGGCCAGGCATTTACCCAAATCAATGGGAGCTTTTCCCTTCGGTTTTGAATTTCCTCTACATGATGAAAGGCCAGTGGCTGATTTTGGTGCAAGCCTTACTGGAGGTACACTCACCGGAAATATTTTTACCGACCGCGCCAAGTCTTCAGGTTCAAACAAGCTCGCAATTGCCATAGCTAATCTACTCAACTTACTTGATAGCAAGGATCCCAAACTACGGTCCATTGTTGGTCGTAAGGTAATGTTGGAATTTGATGTCGGTTCAGCCAAAAATGGAATACCTGAACTACCGGGGTTTTTTCTTCGTCCTGGGAACATTCCGATATATGGAAATGAAAATAAACAAAATGATGTCTTATCCTTATCAAATGCTCTTTATTCGGTTGCAAATTGGAAATTGAATTATCGGGAACGACAGAATCTCGAACTGATTTACAAGTCTCAACCAGCCAATACACGGCTTGATTCCTTTGGTGTCTTTCCGTCCAGGTCTCGTGGGATTAGACTTGCGATAATGGGATTTAATTCGCCCGAACAAGTAAAGGACTATCTCCAATCCACCGATTGGCAAGGTGATGGTTCCAAAGTTCAGAAAACGATTCAATCACTTCAGGATAAAACACAAATTGCAAGATATGGAATTAATCTCGATGTACGGGAAGAAGGTTTGGGGCAAGAGCTTGGTCTTACCACCATGGTAAAGCAAAGATACACAAATGATAGGCGTTATTGGTTGGATGATTCAGACTTGTGGGATTCTTTTCTTGATGCCCTTAGGAAAGAAAAATGTGTCTTGAAGGACAAGTTGCTTGCACTTAAAGGGTGGATGTCAAAACCTGAAATGAATTTTTCCAAGTCTGGTTGCTTTGTTATACTTCGGGGAATACACCATATAAAACTGGTTATATCCGACGGAGACGTAAGCAAGGCTAAAGCCTATGTGTTTATGGTATTAATCGCAATTTAAGCAAAAAAACAAGACTACAGTTTCGTGTTCAACACAAAATAAAAATTTGTGGATTAAAACTGAGGACTTCAAGTTCAGATCAAGCCGAAACGATTTCCAACTGTTCTTCCGAAATATTCAGGTCTTGAGGAAGGGCAACAAGAACCGTTTGGATGTTGCTTTCATTCAAATGGATCGTAATTGATTCAGGAATTGGAATATCTAGTTCCTCACTAATATTACCTATAGAATCTTAAAAAAGTTGCTGACAAAATGAATACTCTTATGCTGATTTGTCAATTATATTTTTCAGCATTTCTTCAGCTGCCTAATAATAATACCATTTCGAAAAAGTTAAGGCTCATCGGATAATCAAATAATTATACAAACCATTAGCAACTAACGAGAATGTGAGGCCTCCTAGTCACACCAGTCTCTTTGATCCGTGTAATGATACTTGTATCGATTTTTCCTACCCCGTTCTTAATTTATGCCGACTATAGCTGAACAGTATACCTGGCAAGAACGAGTACCGATATTCCTGGATCCCGTAGGCAATCCAGTTACCTGCTTTAAACAGATATTACAGTTGGTATTTTAGTGGAATAGAAACCCTGCCCAGTGAAATATTTCAAAAAGCAGTGATTCTAAAATGTGGTACGTCTATTTGATTACCAACAGCAACACAAACCTGCCGAAACGGCTTCCAGTTGCTCCTCCGAAATATTCGGATCGGGTGGAAGTGCAATATGTACTGTATGCATGTCACTTTCGTGCACATGAATTGACATCGATTCAGGCATTGTGATACCCAGCTCATCACATATTGTGTTCTTAGGATCAGACATGAGTTGCTGGCGGAATGAAGCATCTGCTGCAGACTTGTCCACAATTTGCTTCAGCATTTGTTCTCCAGTCATAATGTTCTCCTTACATCAAGGGTAAAATATCGGAATTACTATGTAGAGGAAACTTTGAAACCTGTCAATTGAATTTTTAATTTTACCATTAAAAATGGCTAAGTAACTTTTATGTTACATATAAGATTTGATTCTTGCTGGTGGATTATCTATTCGGTTTGGAATCGATGCTATACATGAGATTGGAACAATATAAATGGTAATGATCGGATAGTTTTATTGCCTGAAAAAAAGAAACTGCATCTGAAGTTCAAAAGGCTTTGATGAAACGATATTGTTATAGTTTGATCATGAATCTTGCTATTATCAGAATTGATTTTTATGGGCTGGGAAGATTTATGTTTTCTTTGGGTAGTTAAGAATGGAACTGAAAATTGCCGTTGTTGGCAGGGGTACTGCAGGGTCCCTTGCGGCTGCTTGCATTACCAAAATTGCCCAAGCAGGTAATGACATTGAACTTCATCATATTTATGACTCAAGGATTCCCGTAATTGGAGTTGGTGAAGGAGGTTGGCCGTCACTCGTCGCCCAACTGCATGAAATAACAACTTTTCCACATGATCAAATCCAAGTGAAATTGAACGCGACCCGGAAATATGGTGTTACATTCGAGGGTTGGGGACAAAACAATAGGGATTTTACCCATTACTTTACACCCCAGCAGGTTGAGTATTCATACCATCTATCAGCTGATCTGATTACCAAGCTGCTGGAGGAAGCAACCGTTGCACAACATGTTGATACCAAGGTCAGTAACATTACAACAGCAGGACAAAGTGCAATAGTTGATTTTGATGATAAACCCTCGGAAAGCTACGATCTGGTTTTTGATGCGCGAGGTTTCCCTAAGGAAATAAATCCAGAGCAGCACATGGGTATTTCATTTATTCCTACCAATACGGCGATTATTCGTCGATGTCCACCTATTTTTTGCCAATCGGGCAAAGAACCATATATATCCCCTACCTATACTAGATCCGTAGCCCGGCCACATGGGTGGGTGTTCATTATTCCGCTGACAACCCATTCATCTTACGGGTATATTTTCAATCGTGATTGTTCGAACATAGAAGATGTCAATTCGGATTTTGATGATCTGCTTGAGATTGAGGGAATTAGGGAATTCGAAAAGCGGGCAGTAATCCAGTTTCCCAATTTTGTTCACAAGCAAATGTATGAAGGACCTATAGCCCGAATTGGAAACGCTGGGGCCTTTATGGAACCCCTTGAGGCTACGGCTATTGTATCGGCACAAATCCAGATTGGCATTATACTGACGATGCGACAAAACCGTCCTGAAGAGTATTGGAACAGTGATGTTAAGGCAATCAATAATTTTTTGATTAATAAAATGCTCGGGTTTGGGTTATTTGTTGGATGGCATTACAGTTGTGGTTCAAAATATGACACTGAATTCTGGCGTTATGCCAAACAAAAAATTTGGCCCAAACATCGGATAAATCCTGATTCTGAAAATAAGGAAATTAATGCCTTGAGCAAATTCGATGCCATGCTGGATTTATTGAAACTACCCGTCATTGATGAAAAGGAATTGACTAGACATAAAATACTACCGGTTTCAAGCTATGCCCAGATTTCACATGGACTTGGTTATGGTATGTCTAGCTAAAACCTGTGAATAAAATTCTGGGTTGAAAGTTCCCGATTAAGCAATTGAACCCGGTGTTGAGATGAAAAGATGGATTTGGTATAATGTTTGCAGTGTAGATGATTGGGTTAACACATAATATATTCAAATATTCGGGATAAATATTATTCTGTTTCCAAGGCCCATCCTTGGTTAACACTCTTGACCAAAAAGAGCCTCGGTGAGATTTTTTTGGTGAATAATGATATTATAATCATATAGTTGGGTTCGACAGTTACTTAATGCAGAAGCAGGTTAATATGACAATTATCAATCAAAAATACTTGAGGTTTCATTGTGTTTGGTAATTTAAATTCCTTTCACAATACAGTCGCTGAGTCGAAAGAAGAGCGAGATCAACACGACAAGTTACTCGCCGTAGCAACAAAGACTCAAAGATTATTAATCATTTGCACCGCACTTATGTTTCTGGTAGTTGGATTATGGCTACACTTTGGGAGTATAAATGAAGTCCGTACAACCCAAGCATTGATAGTGGAATATGATAATAACCTGGATAATTCCAATCAGATGGACACTGCCGAATTTTTGGTTTGGCTTGGGATAGAGGATGCTTCACTGTTTAAAGTAGGTACTCTCGTGCACATGAATTGTAATCAGTCTTCCAGCAACGCAGTATCCCTTAATGGTCAGATTACTGGTATTACTCCCTTGGCCTCAAACGAACCAAAT
>CAZHIL010000090.1:0-1790 GCA_964532985.1 uncultured Albidovulum sp.
GTTGCAATACCATGATGAGATAATATTGGTTGTTTATGTTTTGTAAAACTGATGAACATATAATTATAATGTAATGGGGAAAACCATGGAACAAGGGGCTGGTTCAGTTTATTCACAAAACAAGGAAGTACCTGAGATGACAGGGCTAGAAATAATTCAGGGTATGCAGAAAGGGCAATTTCCTCCACCTCCCATCGCAGAGCTGTTAAATTTTACCCTGCACAATGTCACCAAGGGCAGTGTGGTATTCAAGGGAACCCCAACATGGAAGTGCACAAATCCGATGGGAACAGTCCACGGTGGTTGGTACGGAACTATTCTTGACAGTACCATGGCATGCTCGGTTATCACGGAGTTACCACCTGGTAAACAATTTACGACACTTGAATTCAAAGTGAATCTGATACGGCCGATTCCCCTGGATTTCGAGGTTTTTTCTGAAGGAAAAGTGATTCATCTTGGTAAAACCACCGCCGTGGCCGAAGCCAATATTCATGATTCTAAAGGCAAGATCTATGCGTTGGGTACTTCAACTGGAGTTATATTCTCACCCAAAATATGAGACTGAACCCCAATACTACACCTTATATCCGTTCCGAAAATTCAAATGTTTCTGTATTGACCGCAATTTCGGTACCTTCAGATATATAGGGAGGAATCATAATCTTCATTCCATTGTCCAAGGTTGCGGGTTTATAACTGTTGGCTACTGTTTGGCCTGAAATTACCGGCTCAGTTTCAACAACGGTACAGCTAACTTTTTGCGGAAGGGTTATCCCCAAAATTTCCTCCTCGAAGAATTCTGCTGTCACCACCATGCCTTCTTGCAAAAAGGACAGTTTATCCCCAAGAAGCGAACTGTTTGCATAGGTTTGTTCGTATGTTTCAATATCCATAAGAATCAGTGATTCTCCCTCGGAATAAAGGTATTGTTGATCCTTTTGTTCGAGTCTTACCTTCTCTACTTTGTCGGCTGAACGGAACCTTTCATTCAATTTTGATCCGTTTCTGAGGTTTCGCAGTTCAACCTGAGCAAAGGCTCCGCCCTTGCCTGGTTTGACATGTTCAATCTTAACTGCCGACCAAAGCCCTCCCTTGTGCTCAAGAATGTTACCTGACCTGATTTCGTTTCCATTGATTTTAGGCATTAAAAATCTCGTAATTTTGTTGCAAATTAATATTGTATCTGGTATACCAGAACGTTAGATTAGTTTCAATTATTCATGGAAACATAAACTCGGGATTAATTGACTGAATAACCAAATCCGGGTTTGAAGTGTCTTGAAAGACAATAATGATAATTTGGGAGGAATATATCAATGGCAAATTACGATGACGTGGCTTTTAATTTGGAGCAGGGTGCAAGATCAAGAAAGCTCTTTGCTGCGGTGGTTCTAGCAGCACTGGACGATGCCATATCCGATAATTTGCGTTTTGGTAATGGACCAGAAATCATCGCCAGATGGGCCAGATCGAAAGATGGTAGGGAAATTCTGACTTGTGCTGGAATTAATCCTAGCGAACGTGTTGTAAGGGGATTGATGAATTTTGTATCAAGGGGTGTCAGAACAAGCGTTGCCTTATCCAGGGATGAAGCCGAGAAAAACAATCCACGAGCCAAAGCCGCATAAACCTGGTACTCATAACTACTAATTAGTGCCTGCCCGTAAAATATATAAACATTGCGAATCCCCTTGACAACAGGTGTTTGGAATCGAGATGTTATAATGAAGATCGTTTCCGTCACCGGGATTTACCCGTTTCAGGGCCGATTTCCCCCTTTTTTCGTA
>CAZHIL010000091.1:0-9739 GCA_964532985.1 uncultured Albidovulum sp.
GTGCAGTCTAGTCTCAAACTCATAAAAACTCATCTGACGAATTACAGTGTTAATCATGTCATCAAGCTTTTCGGCAATCAGTGCAAATCTTTCCCTTGGGTTGGTGGCTTTTTCCAAAAGAGATTCGAAGGTTAACATTTCACCGAAAACACTTGCAGTTTCAGCTAGTGTGAGTGAAGTTCTACTGAGAATTTCCCCTTTATCTCTTGCTAAAAATTGATGAACCCCATGCCCTAATTCATGTGCCAAAACCATAACATCACGTGTACGATTCTGGTAATTGAGCAAAATGTATGGATGGGCATCCGCGACTGTGGGATGACAAAAACCTCCTCCAGATTTTCCTTCCCTGACGGGAACATCTATCCATGAATTATCAAAGAATTGCTTGGCCAAACTTGCGAATTGGGGGCTAAAAGCAGAAAAAGCATATTCCACCGTTTCTACTGCCTTTTCCCAAGGAACCTTGTTTTGGGGAACCATTGGTAAGGGTGCAACCCGGTCCCAATATTGCATTTTTTTCAAACCCAAGAGTTTTGACTTCAATTGGTAGAATCTGTGGGAAATATCAGGATAGGAATTAACCACCGATTCCTGCAAAGCTTCAACCACCTTGTCTTCAATTTCGTTATTTAGGTGTCTTGAAGACTGTGGTGAAGGGAATTTTCTCCAATTGTCATCAACTTCTTTTCCCTTAACCAGAGTGTTTGTTATGAGTGCAAAGACGGCCGATCTTTTCTCAAATTCATTTGACAGGGCATGAAATGCTCGTTTTCTCTTCTTTCTCTTGCCCGATTGCAACATCGCTAGGGTCTGTTCCAGAGTCAGTGCTTTGTTTCCGATCTGACACTTGATTGAGGAAATCGTTGCATCAAACAACCTTACCCATGAGGATTTCAAGATTGAATTATCCTTGGAGTATTTTTCCATCTCCAGCGGTAGCACGTGAGGTTTGAATTTTTGACAACTAGCTAAATAATGCCCATACCTTTCGAGGTCAGCATTGTTCTCAAGCATTACTTTCAGGGTTGATTCGGGTATTTGAGACAATTGGTTCTCGAAAAAGACCAATTTAGCTTCCCAGGATTTGAATTTTGCGTCACAATCACCAAAAAATTTACCGATTGCCGGGTCATTAAGGTTTGTTTGGTGCAGAAGGTAAGCATAGGAAATTATACGGTTTTTCCGAAGTTCTATGTTTTCAAATTCTTGCAGGCTTTGGTAGAGAAATTCAGCATCCTTGTTTGCTTCAATCTTACCCTGGTATTTGCTCTCAAATTTTTCACAAACGTTATCGAGAAAACGGATATCCTCACTCAACTTTTTGGAATCCCTGGCTTCATAAAGGTCACCTAAATCCCAACGTGGCAAGGGTATTTTGTCTAATTTACCGTGTGATTTCTCAGAATCAAAATTTGTGAAACTCATAATGATGCCTTGGGCATGTAAAAACAGATTTTTTATCAAACACTGTTAAGCCACTTATGCAGTGCTTTGGCTGGTGAGGGGATTTCGTCAATTGAAGTGTAATAGTAATCTTCCCAATTCTGCTCGGGTAGCCCGGTAAACAACATGAGATTCAAGGGATAGGTTTCACTATCAGTACATCTTCTGAAATCATCCCTGAATAAAAAAGTGGGTTTGTGCAAGGCAATGGCCATTCCCAATTCAACCATCACACCCTCATCCGGTGGACAGCCATTAACGATAGCAAATGTACCATCACTTTCTCGTACATCCCTGTAATCCGCCTGTCCCACCTTGTAGGCCCATCCACTTTTCGAGAAGTCGATTTGATTGTTGCGTTCAAAGGGCTCCCACACTTCTACCCCCATGTTTTCAAGAATTTCCTTGATTATCGGTAGCAGAGTAGATTTTTGCTGGAGAGAGAACCCATATGGGTTGGCAAGGTAAAGAGATTTTGACACTTTCGTTTTCCTTATTTTTTTGACTATGAATATTTAAGGATTGCATACCAGTCATTTTGACTCACAAACCACTAAACCCATCAATTAGCATAAAATTCGAATAATCGGATTTGCATTTGAAATTCACCAAATTAATAACTTCAAGGTTTGACGTATTGATATAACTTAATTGTCAATTACAACCATGATTTTTGATAATACAGCCCTCAGGTACACCACGCCGAAATCAATCGTCAAGCTCTTTTGGTAGTTTGTTTGCGTTTTCCTTTACAATCGGGAAACCGGATGCAGGAATAAAATTCACCATATCGACCATTCCGCTTTACCAACCACCCTTCAGTGCAAGCTGGACAGCTAGGATAAACTGCTCCACAACTGCATTTCATTTGACCCTTTGCTTGTTTATCCAAGATGGGTAGATCAGATTTGCATTGGTGACAGGGTTTGAGTTTGCCATCACAGAAATTGTCATTCTCACATTCAAATTGTAAACCGATTCTAGTATTAGTTCCAAGAATCATCCTGCCACCACATTTGCTGCACATTTTGCTTGAACTACTGGTTTCCCCCAAAATAGCTGCACCATAATCGAAATGTTCTAGTTCACGTATGAATGTGGATGGATTCTTTTGGTTCGCCAGCAAAGTCAGGCTGAGTTTTGCTCGTGTCATGGCCACGTAAAACAAGCGTCTCTCTTCAGCATGAGAGAATCCTTCAGATTCCGGTAATACAATATCCAATAGTTGATCATCTTCGATCTCGGATGGGAAACCCCATTTTCCGGAAAAAGCTTCAAGCAGTATAACATGGTCAGCTTCAAGACCCTTTGATTTATGTATGGTCATGAATTCAAGTTTGATATTGGAAGAAATTCCTTTCAGCTCTTCAAAATTTTCTGGTATCATGTGATTGTATCTGGCCAGTAAAAATACCGTGATAGTTTCTTTTCCTGATGACTTTTGAATGATGCGGTTTAGGGATTCCTTCAGGGCTTTTTCTTTTTCCATTTTTGCATGGTACACAATAAATATTGAAGTTTGATCGGTCTTCCTGAAGGGTATGATTTGTTTGTCAATTTGAATTGGATTCCTTCGAACAAACTTTTGTGCAGGTGTGGCAATTTTATCTACACTTCGGAAAGTATTGGCGAGATCAATTGAACTGTGAATACCTGTTTGACCATCCAGTTCACCACCAAATTGTGTGCCAAAATGTCGCATCAAATTGATATCTGAACCGTTGAACCGGTAAATTGATTGCCAATCGTCTCCGACTCCAAAGATCCTGACATCCTCATGCTGGTTTTTGAGAGCCAGCAATAATTTTCCACAACTTGTGGCAATGTCCTGAAATTCATCCACCAGTATATGACGGTATCGACTCTTGTACTTTCCCTCCTCCAAATGCTTTGTTGCACGAAGAAGCATATCTTCAAAATCAATATTGGCACCTAACCTCTTTTGGTATGATTCATATACTGGTTCGAAGATCTTGAGAAATGCTGTACCACGTGAAACAGAATTTGTCTGCTTTACCTTCTCCTTGCATTGGTTGATTGTCAGGGAAGAGTTCTTGAAAAGCCGTAGGAAAGTTGCAAGGATTTCAGAAAATTGATCAATTGTTCCCAATTCATTCAGTTTTTCAAACATCTTCTTAATGGGGATTGGTCTGGGAGTTACATATTGGCCCAATTTCTTGGCAAGATTGGGGAGTAACACCCCATCAGATTGTTCATAACTGTAGGTTTCTATCAATTTGGTTTCATTTTCCTTGTGGACAGAGCGTTTCCAATCCATTTGCTCAAGGTATTGCTCTCGGTTGATATAGGGAGCAGTGGTTAATGTCTCCCTGCCATTTTGAACCTTTTTACGAACTCCGAAATGTTCAATGTAGACACCACTTTCCAAGAGTTTGAAATCAGGCCTGTAGGTAATGTTTTGTGGGGAAGTTTTAAATTCGTAGTCAGGTTCGTATTCATAATCAATGTCATTCAGGAAAAGCCAATTCGCGATCAGTAACTCTTCATAACTGCGAACCTTGTCACCTTTTATGGTCCGAAGGTCATTGCCTGATTTGTTGTACCTGTTTATTGAACTCAGGTAATGGTAATATTCCTTGAGGGATTCAAAGTCCCATTCACTTTTGTATGGAATATAGAATTCTTCAAACCATTTTCGTAAAATTGACTCCATGCCTGGTTGTTCAATTACATCTTCCATCAGGATGGTTTGGATTAGTTTGCGGAACTTGATTGGATCATCAGCATGCTTGGCTGGTGCGGGTGGGCTGGTTTCAACTTCCTTGAGGATGCTGTTCCCGAGGGCATGAAATGTAAGTGCTTTTACAGGTACTTTACATTTCTTTTGAATTCGCTCTCTTAACTCCTTCGCTGCTTTGTTTCCATAGGTAATGAGGAGGATTTCCTGCGGTTCCCTAATCTTTTCCTCAATCAAATAAATTGCCTTGGTGGTGATAACACTTGTTTTGCCCGAACCTGCCCCCGCCAGAACCAGGGTGGCATCTTCATCGGTTACCACAGATAACCTTTGTTGGTGGGTAAGAGGATGGGAACCGATGTTATCAAAGAAGTCTGACTTGGCTTCCAATTCATTCTTCAAATAGGATTTTATCGCTTTTTCCCTCAATTTGGTCGAATTTTCAGCAAGCTTATTGATATTTTCAATTTGCTGTTTTTTCCCGTTCCCAATCAAATGTTTTGGAATGTTTTTGGGAAAACGTGAACAGAACTCTTTAGATCTGATAAGATATGGTTTAAGCAAACAAGCTGCAGGGTATCGTCGGGGATTATTAAGTGAAGTATATACCTTACTTAGCATAGAAATTTCCCTACTTTCTTGATCAAGCAGGTTCTTGAAGTGGTTCCACCATCTTTTGTTGGCACTTTGAGCAAAGGAATTTGCAGTATGGTAATTTATTGGACCAACCTCAAATCGGGATCCATTTCTTTTGGTGAATAGGAGAAAAGAACCTACAACCCCTTTTCTAACGTCAATTTCCTTTGAGAAATCTTCAAACTGGAACTCATATGGTACATTAGCATGAAAAACTATTGCATCTGCGGTTATTACAACTCTCCTGTAACGAACTCGGAAAAGGTTAATCAGGGAGTACAGAAAACCAGAAAGTTGGATACTCGTTACTTCTGAGGTTTCAGTGGATTGGTGCTCTGACAACTTGGTTTTCTATTTTTTCATTAAGGCAAGCTTCTAGTTTATGCTCATGAGGGTACAATTCAAGTGATATTGCGCTACAAACCCTAGTAGGGATAAGTTGATGCTAAGTGCAAAAAATAAAAATGGACAAGTCAATTGCTCTTTAAAGTATCAATGACATGAAGTCTGATGGTGAATAAAATCACGACACGACGCAGTTCACAATCAATGACTGGTATCAGGATTAACTTTCAGGATAATTCGATTGGGGTTGATCAAGAAACAAATTACAGGGTTAGGTGAAAAATTAGAGGGAAAAATAACTACCCATGATAATCAATGTTAAGAGGGTGCATAGTCACTTTTCCTTATTTTTGTTTTGGGACTATCCCCACTTCACCAACACAAGCTCCAATTACCACAACAAGTTATATGGTTTGATCCATTGGTATTGGTACAAGGAGCTTTGTAATTGATGGATCTATAAAGGTACTAATCAGCCCGAGATTCAACGGGAACTAAACGAACCCTGGGTTTCCAGTTGACATGATTACTGCGCCGGGCCAATCCGAGACCGGCAGCAGTTTTGGCGGCTTTGCTGTTTTTGGGGTTGTTAATTACTTTTCTGAGAGCACTTTTCAACCGGTCAGTTTGTTGTTGCTGATCTTCGTTCTGCTTTGTCAAGACTGCCTATCCTTACTGAACAATATACCTGATCACATCTATAAGGGATTGATCATTAAATAGTTGCAACAAACCAAGAATACAAATTATTGAAAGTATTGTAAACACGAAAAAGCCAATGACGGTAATCACCAGGTTACGCCAAAGTAGGGTCCAAAAACCACTTAACCTATTTATTTCGGCAATTACATGGCTATCCCGGATATTGTCACGTTCTTGTTTCAAGGCTGTATTGAAGACCTCTTCAAACAAATCATCCAATGCGATCTCCGCTTCTTCCTTGGCTTTTATCAGGACACCTGGCGGCTGTTGTGCATACCATTTCCTAATTTCATCGTCGGCGGGTAATGAACCGGATGAATTTTTTTGGTGCTTCATCCATTCGATACGTTGTTCCTCAACTATGGAAAAGGCAAGAAGGCTACTCACCCAATCTGCATCGGAGTTTTCTACCAGGTGATTATATACATCATTGGAATTCGAAAGAGGATCCAATTATTACTCCATATTTACATGTTTACCGAAAATGAATACTTAATTTACGGCATGTCTAGAGTTTTCATTCAGTGTTTACAAGTCAAAAACTGGGCATCAGAATTCATTTACGAGGAGTTCAACCCTTTTACCTTCACCACTCCAATTGATGATCGGCTCGGTAGCAATCGCACCGTGATTATAGATGGGATTAGCTCCTCTGAATACCGTCGTCACGTATTTGGGACTTAGGTCACAGATCTGGCCATGTCAGCAACTGAACCGGATAAGAGTTTGGTGACATGTTTGAATGGTGTCGCTGCATATGAAAAATATAAAATTGGTTACTCACCCGGTATTTTTTCAATTGAAAATAAATTGAGAAAAAAATCAGGTATCACAAAAAAACTTATTACAATTTATGCCCATAAGAATCCCTCCAAAAAAAATCTCTTCAATTTCAGTTCAAAATTTGTTTAATGTAAGTCAATACAAAAAAAGAAATAATAAAAAAAACGAGCATTCTTACCTTGTAGCCATTGCAGAATAATTTATCATGGTATTGTACAGTATTACTGATTCGACAGAGAAATTGTCGACACCGTTCAGTCGGTTATCAAGAAACATGGCGTCCTTTTCTCCCTCTGGGTTTAAGGGATAGGGAAAATGATTTCTAATTGGCAAAAAGTAAAAAAATTCGTCCGTGGGAACAGGGATATAAAATCCTTGGTCAAGGGTAAATTGCCAGGTGGGAATAAACGGCCCAGTCGAAAGGTTTCCTTTACAATTGCCATAATTTCGCTTGGTGCAAAATTGACCAAGGTTGATGGGCATGTAACCAAGGAAGAAATAAAGGCCTTCAGGGAAATTTTCCAGCTCCCTGAATCGGAGCAAAAAAATGCAGCAAGGGTTTTCAACTCCGCCAGCAAGAGTACCTTGGGATATGAATACTATGCCTTGGAAATAAGAAAACACCTTGGTGCAGGTTCACCCCTTCTGGAAGATTTAATGGATGGGTTGATCTACATCGCCAGGGCCGATGGGGAGATCAGTTTTCAGGAAAGACGTTTTCTTATCAGGGTCAATGCACTTTTTGGACTTCCCAGAAGGCAATTTAGACAAAAAATAAATTTCCATAATGGTAAAGACAGTTTTGATCCATACAAGGTGTTGGGAGTCAAAAGGGATATGCCCTTATCCGAAATCAGACGCATTTGGCGAAATCTGGTATTAAAAAGCCATCCTGATGTTCTGGTTGCAAGGGGGGTACCGGAAGAAGCCATCAGACTTTCGGAGATACAACTTTCAAGATACAATTTGGCCTGGAAGAAGATTCAGGAAGAAAAACAATTCGTCCCCACCTGACATTTTACTTGTTACTTGGGTATAATGGCTTGAACTCGTATCTGGGTACCTGATGCTTCATTACCTATTATCAAGAATTATTTCCCTTCTGTTGAGTTTGGCCGTAGCCAGTCTGGTCATATTTTTTGTCATCGAAATCATACCTGGTGACCCAGCCTCCTTCATGCTGGGTCTAAATGCCTCGCCAGAAACAGTAGCATCACTGAAGGCAGAACTCGGATTGGATCAGACACCACTGATCAGGTACTTTGATTGGGTATCCGGTTTGGTTGTTGGTGATTTTGGGATTTCCTACACCTACAAAGTACCAATTTCGGAACTTGTGATTGATCGGATACAAGTATCTTTGCCCCTTGCCCTGTATGCCCTTCTCCTGTCGACAGCTATAGCATTTCCAGTCGGGTTGATAGCTGCTTCGAAAAGGGGTGGTACAGCAGATTTTGGCATAATGGGCTTTACCCAGCTGGGGATAGCCGTACCCAATTTTTGGTTTGCCATGCTTCTGGTCCTGTTTTTCGCCATTAATTTACGGTGGTTCTCGGCCGGGGGATTTTCGGGATGGGATGCCGGTTTCTGGTACGGCATCAAATCACTCACCCTTCCAGCAATTGCTTTGGCTTTAACCCAGGCATCAATCCTAGCACGAGTCATGCGTTCTGCCTTGATTGATACTTTATCACAGGATTACATCAGAACAGCCAGGGCCAAGGGGTTGTCTCAACGAAGGGTATTGATCAAACATGCCCTTAGAAATGCCATGATCCCGGTTCTTACCATTCTGGGACTTCAATTCTCGTTTCTTCTTGCGGGTGCAATCATCATTGAAAATGTTTTCTTCTTGCCGGGTCTGGGAAGGTTGATCTTTCAGGCAATTATACAAAGGGACCTGATAGTTGTTGAAAGTGTTGTCATGTTGATGGTTTTCGCTGTGATTATAGTCAACTTCCTTGTCGATCTAACCTATGCCATGGTTGATCCAAGATTAAGGAGGAGTGGATGAGAATACCTACCCAATTATTGTTTGGTGCATTCCTCTCGGTCTTTTTTCTGATTTTGGCTCTTGTTTCGCTGGTTTGGACACCTTATCCGGTGGAGGTACTGAACATATCCGAAAAACTGAAATCACCTGAATGGCGATACATTTTGGGAACTGATCACTTCGGACGGGATATTTTATCCATGATCATGGTTGGGGCGAGGACTTCAATAAGTGTTGCACTCGTGGCAGTCGGAATTGGCATGTTAGTCGGCGTACCATTGGGTTTGGCAGCTGCTGCAAACAGACGAAGCATCTTTGACGATTTAATCATGCGAAGCAACGACCTTGTTTTTGCCTTTCCTTCCCTGGTCATCGCAATACTGATAACAGCAGTATTCGGACCGTCGGCATTCAACGCAATTCTAGCCATCGGGATATTCAATATACCGGTTTTTGCCAGGGTATCCAGGGGTGCTGCGTTAAGTCTCTGGACACTGGAATTCGTAATGGCTGCCAGAGTTGCCGGGAAGGGAAAGACACGAATTTCCGTTGAACATATTCTACCCAATATCATTAACCTGCTATTGGTTCAGGGCACCATTCAATTTTCTCTGGGCATATTGGCAGAGGCAGGACTATCCTATATTGGCCTCGGAGCCCAACCACCAACCCCAAGCTGGGGCCGAATGCTCGCTGATGCCCAAACCCTGATTTATACCACTCCCCGATTGGCCTTCATACCAGGATTGGCAATCGTAGCAATGGTATTGGGTCTAAACATGTTGGGAGACGGTTTGAGGGACTATCTAGACCCACGATTGAGGAAGGTAAGACAATGACTTTGCTTGCCGTTTCAGACCTCAATGTATCCATTAACGAGGAAGTGATACTGAAAGATGTAGAATTTACCGTTGATCAGGGAGAAGTATTCGGTTTTGTCGGTGAATCGGGTTCCGGCAAGTCAATGACGGCCCTCGCTCTGATGAATTTATTGCCAAAAGGTTCGGATCGTACTGGACAAATCCTCCTTGACGGGAAAAATTTGATTGATCTTTCCGAAAGGGAAATGTGCTCAATTCGGGGCAGGGATATCGGAATGATCTTTCAGGAACCCATGACTGCCTTGAATCCTGTTA
>CAZHIL010000092.1:0-3230 GCA_964532985.1 uncultured Albidovulum sp.
GCTCACGGTGGTGTTATTGGACAGTGACGCCTTCGGCCAAGACGTGGCCGCGGCCCCGCATAGCACGGAACTTAACTACATAATCAGCAGTGATGGTGACACGTTCCTTGCCGTTATCCCAGGAAACCGAGGAAACTCGCCCGTTCTTATTGATACATCCTGTAACTTTGGTGCCTTCAATTATTTTCGCACCAAATTGTCTGGCTCCCTTGGCCAGGGCCTGACAAATATTTGCAGGATCACCCTGACCATCAAGGGGTAGGTAAACGCCTCCAATTATATCCTTGTGATTGATATGGGGGTATCTTGCCTTAACTTCATCCGGCGAAATTTCCTCTATTTCCACTCCAAAGGCCCGGGCCATTGAGGCTGAACGATAGATTTCCTCCTTGCGGTCCTCGGTCAAGGCAACGGTAATGGATCCAGTTCTGACAAACCCCGTTGCAACACCAGTTTCTTCTTCCAATGTACCATAAAGTTCCTGGGAATACCTCGCCAGCTTGGTCATGTTGGCTGTTGCCCGCAATTGGCCAATCAAACCTGCTGCATGCCAGGTAGTACCACAAGCCAGTTTTTTCCGTTCAAGCAGAATGATATCTTGCCATCCCAGTTTTCCAAGATGATAAGCTACCGAACAACCTACAACACCTCCACCTATGATTACCACTCGGGCATTTTGGGGGATAGACAAGTTATTCATGTTTTTCTCCAGCTAAGACCAAGAGAGGGATGTGGTCAGGATTTCAATTGGCTATGGGTTGGGTCGTACAAGCCATTGTCACCCTGTACGACTGCAGGATACATTTCACCGAATATATCTACCTGCAGTTCAGTTCCGGGTTTGACTAAATCAGCTCTCAGAATTGCCAATGCTATATTTTTATTTACCCTGTAGCCCCAGGAACCGGAAGTCGTTTCCCCCACAATCGTTCCACCATGCCACAATGTTGACATATAAGGTGTATCATACTCCTCCTGCTCCACGGTAAGTACTGCAAATCGCTTTTTGCTGCCGGCCTGTTTTTCAATTTGTAGCGCCTGCTTTCCGGGAAAATCCTGGGATTTGTCAAGCTTGATAAATCGATCAAGTGAACTTTCGAGAAGTGAATAATCCGTTGAGAGGTCTCCTTTCCACGCCCTAAACCCCTTTTCAATCCTGAGCGAGTTCAATGCATACATTCCAAAGGGTTTTACCTTTTCTTCACACAAGGTACCATAGATTTCGGCAACATGATCATTTCGAGCATGGATCTCCCAACCCAATTCGCCTGCAAAGCTAACTCGTACCAATAAAACAGGTTTCCCAGCAACTTCGGTAGTTTGATGGCTTAACCATGGCAGATTTAAATCCGCATTCGAAATTTTACCAAATAGTTCTCTTGATTTGGGACCGGAAACTATCAAGGTGGAAAATTGATCAGTAATATCTGCAAGTTTCAGATTTGAAGGTAAATCCCGATTTAGAACCTCATAATCATGCCATTGTGCCGTAGCAGCAGTAATGAGTGTAAAGGAGTTTTCGTCATGCCTCAAGATTGACATTTCAGTCAATACCCGGCCTTTATCCGTGGGAAAATACCCCAGATTCATTCGTCCAATTTTTGGTAAAATTCCTGCAATTCTGGATGCCAACCATTCTGAAGCACCATCTCCGGTAAGGTTAAATCTGGCAAATCCCGGTAGATCCAGAACTCCCACAGATTTATGGACAGCTTCGCATTCCTCCCTAATTCTTGGTTCCCAAGGTCCTTTTCTACTCCAGGTCAAGGTTGTTTCTTCGGTTGTATCATCTCCGGGAAGGGCAAACCAATTGGCACGTTCCCACCCATTGTATACACCCATCTGTCCACCAAGGGACATGATTTTGTCATGAATGGGTGATAATTTTTTGTTTCTAGCAGCAGGCCATTCATGATATGGAAAATGCATGGCATACTCATGACCATAAACCTCCTTGGCCTTGGCTTCACAATAGCCCTGATCTGTATAATCCGTGTATCTACGGGGATCACAGGACCACATATCCCATTCGGTTTGTCCTTCTGTAATCCATTCTGCCAACACTTTTCCGGCACCTCCAGCTTGGGCAATTCCGAAGGTAAATACACAACATTCGAAGGCATTGCGTACACCAGGCATAGGGCCAATCAATGGATTGCCGTCAGGGGTATAGGGAATGGGGCCATTGATTACGTTCTGAATTCCGGCTGTACCAAGTAATGGAACCCTATTGCACGCATCCTCGATATAGAATTCCAGACGCTCGGTGTCACTTTCAAATAACTGAAAGGAGAAATCATCAGGCAAGGGATCACTTTCCGAATCCCAATGTGCAAAACAATTCCTTTCATATGGTCCGAGATTCAATCCATTTTTTTCTTGGCGAAGGTAATATGAGATATCCACATCCCGCAACAAAGGCAGTTTTTTACCTTCCTGTTTTGTCCACTCCTTCAACTCAGGAATTTCCTCGGTCAGGATATATTGATGGCTCATGGTTGCCATAGGAACCTTGCGCCCTCCATAGGGAAGAAAATAGTCACCAACCCTTTCTGAATAATACCCGGCCGAATTCACTACAATTTCACACCTGATATTTCCTTTTGGGGTATGGACAATCCACTCATTGTTTTCTCTTGAAATACCTGTTACCTCAGTATTCTGGAATATCTTTGCACCAAGGTTTCTTGCCCCCTTGGCCATTGCCTGGGTCAATTGAGCCGGATCAATATCCCCGTCATTGGGATCATATAAGGCTCCAATCAGGTCATGCGTTTCAATAAACGGATATAGTTCCTTGATTTCATTAAGATCTAGAATGGAAAGGTCCATACCCTGATATTTTCCCATTCCGATGGCCCGATGAAATTCCTTCAGGCGATTTTTGGTATGAGCCAGCCTGATTGAGCCAGTAACATGGTAATTCATGGGGTAATCTACTTCGGTACCCAGGGTTCTGTAAAGCTCAGCGGAATAACGCTGAATATTCATGATTGACCAACTGCCTGAAAAGGTGGGAACATTACCTGCCGCATGCCAGGTTGAACCCGCTGTCAGTTGATTTTTCTCAAGCAGAAGGGCGTCATTCCAGCCACTTTTACACAAATGGAACAATGCCGATGTACCAACGGCACCTCCACCGATAATTATTACCCTTGCTGTGGTAGGTAGTTCAGCCATTTTCCTTCCTTCAAGAAATCAACAAATAATATGATTAAATTATTGGATTG
>CAZHIL010000093.1:0-5937 GCA_964532985.1 uncultured Albidovulum sp.
GAGACGGGCACGCCATACAATAGATAATTGATTTCCCTCAGTAAGAATTGAGGCCATTTTCTTAGACTTGGCGTTCCAGATCATTCCCGACCTTTTGCCATGATATTTGGTCATGACGCTTGCTATGGCAGCATGTTCGCCATACGGTCTGGCCGAAAGAAAAAAACCTGTGTCTTGCCAATCCATTTGAAAACAACTCAATTCGTGATGTTAAACAGGTTGGTTCTGCAAACAATATCAACTTAGGGCTGGCCCAAGCCCATTTCCCTCAGCCTTTTTTCGTCATCCATCCATTTCTTGCGGACAGTTACACGCAGAAAGAGATGAACTTTTTGACCCAGCAGCTTGGAAATATCCTTTCTGGCATCAATGCCAACCTGTTTGATACAGGATCCCGAAGCTCCAATGACCATCGCCTTATGCCCCTCTCTGGCAACTACTATGTTTTGATCAATCCTGACTTCGTTGTTTTTCATTTCCTTCCATTGATCAGTCTCGACACCCAGATTGTAGGGTATTTCCTGATGCAACCGCAACAGGAGCTTTTCACGGGTAATGTCACAGGCCAAGCTTTGAACGGACTGTGAAGAAATCTGATCAGGGGGAAAGAGCCATGGTCCCTTGGGAAGATTGTCCGCATACCATTCGATCAGATCCTCTATGCCATCACCCTTTTTGGCCGAAATCAAGAACACCTTGGCAAAGCCCATCCGGTTTGAAAAAGCATCCACCAACTTGAGTAACTCACGTGGATTAACCAGATCGATCTTGTTGACAATCAGAATTATTTTTGCCTGATCTTTCTCAAGTTGCTTCAGCCTTTTGATAATGCCTTCTTTTTCTTCCAACCTGCCCGACTTTGGCTGGACCATAAGAGAAACAATATCTGCATATTTGACACTTCCCCAAGCAGACTTGACCATAGCCTGATCCAACTTGGTCTTGGGGTTGAAGATACCTGGTGTATCAACAAAGGCAATTTGGGTACCTTCCCTGTTCTGTATACCGATCAGGTTTGTACGAGTGGTCTGGGCTTTATGGGTTACAATTGCCAATTTGGTTCCCACCAATCGGTTAAGCAGGGTGGATTTCCCGACATTGGGTTCGCCCATCAAGGCAACATAGCCAAAATTGGTTTTAATCACTGGCTTTTTTCCATTTGTCTAATATGAGCTGTGCAGCTTTTCTTTCGGCTTCCTTCTTGGTCATTCCCTGTGAAACCGCCTTCTCACCTGATGAAAGACTGACCTCTATCTGGAATTCAGGTGCGTGACTAGGACCCTCCTTCTTCAATACCCGGTATGTAGGTATTTCCTTACCCATTATTTGCAAGCGTTCCTGAAGTTCGCTCTTTGGATCAATGGCATCCGTTACTTCAAAAGACAAGTGGGGTTGCCAGAGTTTCAGCACCAGTTTCCTTGCTTCTTCCAAGCCACCATCATGATATACGGCACCAATCACTGCCTCAATTGCACCGCCGAGCACAGATGCCCTGGTACGCGTACCGGAATGTCTGGCATCATGTCCAAGGATCAAATATTTCCCAAGATCAATGGATTTGGCAATTTCTGAACATGTTTTTCTGGATACCACCTTGTTGAGTCTGATGGCCAGTTCGCCAACCCCTGCCGTGGGATATTCATTAAACATGTAATCCACGACAATGAGTGCCAAAACCCTGTCACCATGAAATTCTAGCCTCTCGTTATTGGCCGTTTCATCATGTAGATGTGAGCTGTGAATCAAGGCGTTCTTCAGCAATAGTTTGTTCTTGAAAACATACCCCAGTCTTTGCTCAAGTTGGGAAAATGCCTTGTTGTCGTTCACCTTATAGCCTTGAGAAACCTGTCACTCCGCCAGGTCCAGAAGAAAAAGAGGGAGGAACCCGCTGAAGAAAAAACGACCAAATTCGCCCTTCCAACCAAATTTTCGAAGGGTACGTAACCCACCCCCCTTCGTTCCTGGGGAACCCGGCTATCCAGACTGTTGTCCCGATTATCACCCATGAAAAAGAAATGGCCTTCGGGCACCTTGTAAACCAACTCGTTTCCGGAGGTCGTTGGAGATCCGATTTCCAGTGTAGTATAGGTTCTCCCGTCAGAATTGGTTTCCTCGAATCGGTTTTTATTGCAGACACCATCGGTAACCGGCTGATTGCTGCAACGGGGCAAGGCTCTTGCCCCTCCCTGTGGCACGAATGGCTCCTCAAAATCTTCGATTTGATCCCTGGGAAATTCAAACCAACTGCTTCGGTCAGGATTTTCTCTCGTCTTTATTGCAACCGAGTCGCCAACAATCCTTATCTCGTCACCAGGCAGGCCGATCAACCGCTTGATGTAATCTTCCTTTCTGGTGGGATGCCTGAACACCACCACATCACCTCTTTTGGGCTCCTTACCCAAAATTCTACCCTCAAACGGGCACATTGCCCAAGGGCAGGAATATTGTGAATAACCGTAAGCCATCTTGTTCACGAAAAGAAAATCACCCACCAGCAGGTTATCTTTCATTGAACCCGAGGGTATAAAGAATGGTTGAAAGAAAATGGTTCTGAACAGACCGGCTATCAGAAGAGCCAGAATCAGGGTGATAACGTTTTCTTTTATTGTGTCTATCATAACTTTGTCTAAGGAGAAGGCTCAGATTAAATCTTTTTCAACACAAATACCGCCGAGGTCGTGTTTAATTTCTCTAAATGGGGTCCGGTACTTCTGGATACCAGATCACAAACTCCCTTATCTATACTTTCTTCAATTGCTCCAGCAAAAGCAGGGTCCTTGAGTGTGTGTTCATTGAGCGAAAACACGAACAGGGTACCCGGCGATATGGCACCCAATATTTCCTTGAGTAGTCCGACAGGTGCTGCACCGGAACCAATTACGCCTATTGCCGAAATCACGGAATATGAGGAGATATTTTCAGGAAGAGGCTTTTCAATAGTTCCCAGATATACATTGTTATAAATATTTCTGAACCTGGCCATTTCGAGCATGGCGGGATTAATGTCGGTGCCGTCAATATTGGTAAATCCTGCCTTTTGAAGGGCCTGCCCCGAGTATCCGGTACCACAACCCATATCAAGAATCGACAGGTTTCGATCAGTGGTCACATTTGCCAAATCACTCACACATCTCTCCGGTGTCCTGTACCCATTCTTGATCATGTCTTGATCATAAGATTCTGCCCATTCCGTATACAGGTCGAAAATATCCCGATCCGTCTCCAACTCGTATACCTTGGATAAAAAGTCTACCTCGTCCATAATTTTTTCCCCTCGCTACTTGTACATTAGGGTTTTATTTTTTGTTGCCCGATGTTGCAAGAGCAGGTTCACCACACTTTCTTGTCTGAATAACAACCTTGGCAATGGCCCAAGGGTAATCATCGGACATGGTCAGAAATATTTCCGGCTCCCAGCCCTGGGGGACAAGTTCATCCAACCGGACCCTAGCCTTGCCATGGATATTCATAGACGGAAAACCGTTTTTTAGATTACTAACCTCCAAATCCCGCCATCTTACCCCTTGTCTCATTCCGGTACCCAAGGCTTTTGAGCACGCCTCCTTGGCTGCCCATCTTTTGGCCAATACTCCCGACTGGTTGGGGAAGCGCTGGGCAAACTGTCTTTCATGAGGTGTAAATATCCTTTCCAGAAATCGATCACCATGACGGGAAAGAGTTCCTTCCAGACGTGATATATTCACGATATCAATGCCGATACCAACAATCACCGGTACCTATGCCCATTGCCAAACGAAATTGGTTCTCATTGGCCATTTCTGGCTTCATCCATGACCCGACGCATGGCTTGTACTGCTTCCTTAAGGCCAGAAAAAATGGCTTCGCCAATCAGAAAATGACCAATGTTGAGTTCCCTGATTATTCCAATGGATGCTATTTCCCTAACGGATTGAAAGGTCAAACCATGTCCTGCATGAACCTCCAGTCCCAATTCATCGGCCGCTTGAGCTGCCTTTTTGATTTTGTCTAGTTCCCTTGATATGGCCTGATCAAGACCATTGTGTTGAGCCTCACAATAGGGTCCCGTGTGTATTTCAACAACCTGGGCACCGGCTTCTGCAGCAGCCTTGATTTGTTTGATATCTGTTCCCACAAACAATGAAATCCTACAACCGGCATTTTGCAATGGCTTGATATACTCGCCCAGGGTTTCCTTTTGTCCGAATACATCCAAACCCGCTTCGGTTGTCTGTTCCTGGCGTCGTTCGGGAACGAGGCAAATGGCATGGGGCTTGTGCTTCAGGGCAATCTGCTGCATTTCCTCTGTTGCTGCCATCTCAAGATTGAGAGGAACTTTCAAGGTATCCTTTAACCTTGCAATATCCCGGTCCCTGATATGCCTTCGATCTTCCCTGAGATGGGCAGTAATACCATCGGCTCCAGCCTCCTCTGCGAGTATGGCGGCATCTACCGGATCAGGATAATCACTTCCCCGGGCATTTCTAACCGTGGCAACATGGTCAATATTTACACCAAGACGCAAATAGTTGTACATAACCATAAAATCTCCAAAACAATCCTTTGCTGATATTGATGGTTTAATCAAAGAGCTGTTTCAAGGGTTTGATCAGGGTATACAGAAGAAATTGAAGTCGCCTGATATCTTGAAATGCTCCTAACACATTGTTTGGACCCGACAAAACCGATCAAATCATAAAGGTGCTTGAGGTGATTGACCTCGACCTCCAACAGAAAATGGAAACTTTCCAGGGTCCTCGACTCTACTACAACATTACGGATATTTGCCTGCATCGTACCGATTGCCGTACAAACCTCACCCAAAGCTCCCGGCCGGTTTGACATGACGATATCCAGTTTTGCGGGATGGTCTATACCATAGGGCCCGGGGTGCCATTCAAGATCAATCCACCTATCGTACAGTTTGTTCTCTTCCAGTATCTGGCAATCAAACACATGAACCGTAACGGTATTGTTATCATTTTGGAATCCGATAATTCGATCTCCGGGAAGGGGATAACAACAGGTTGCCATCTCGGGAAGGGTGTCCTTGTCTATTCCCAAGATCAATTGTTCGGGTCTTTCATTGGTTGGTGCTGATAGTGATGTATCAGGGTAAAGCACGACCAACACATCCCTGGAATTGATTTCCAGATTCCCAATTCTTTTGAGAAGTTCATCACCACTCTTGATTTTGAGTATTTCTGCTGCTGTCCGTACCGCTTTTTCAGAAAATACCTTTCCATTATCCTCCAGATAATGACGAAGGGTATTTCTACCGTACTGAATCGCCTCATCGATCTTCAGTTCAGCTTCAAGCTCCTCAATATACCGTTGGCTTTTCTTGGTTGAGGCACAGAGTTTCTTTTTTTCATCAATGTAATTGTCTGGAGCCGTTATGATGTTGATAACCTGGCCATTAACCACCTGATTGTCCAGTTGAACTACTTCACCATCAATGGTGGCACTGATGGCCCTGTTGCCCAGATCCCTGTTCAGCTCATAGGCGTAATCCAGTATTGTTGCATTCTTGGAAAGCCAGACAACCTCAAAGGAGGGTGTATAACAGAACACACTACGGGCATTGATCTCTTCCCTGAGGTGATCCAAAAAGTCCAGCTTGTCGGAACTTTCCGTCAAAACATTGTCCAGTTTCTGTTTCCAAACCGATGAATTGACCATGTAGGGGTTGGCCATTTGAACCCCCTCCTTGTACTGCCAATGATTGGCAATGCCTGTCTCGGCAACCTCATGCATCAATCTTGTTCTGATCTGAAACTCAACACGGTGTTCCGTATCATAGGCTACTGTCGTATGGACCGACCGATAACCGTTGGGCTTGGGATGACTGATGTAATCCTTGAACCGGTTGGGCAGGGCTTGCCATTTATTGTGAATGGCACCAAGGGCAACATAGACATCATCCTCGATTCTGGTAATTATCCTGATGCCATAGAG
>CAZHIL010000094.1:0-3207 GCA_964532985.1 uncultured Albidovulum sp.
GAAGCACCGTCAATATCCCTGAACACCCGTTCGAGGAAATCTGCATCGGGATAGGAATAATCCTCATAAATGGTTCCAAGTTCGTCCTGGGTTATCAAGCGGAATATTGAAACCAACCACTGGGAATATATCAATGGTTGAGGCTTATCCTGATCCATATCCCCTACCCAGTCATTCAATAAACCCAAGGCCTCAATTTTAAGAGCAGATTGCTCGTCAGCAGGATTGGCTCCTATCAAATGTCCCATACCACGACTGAACAGGGGGACCAAAGTCCTGGCTGTTTCTGATACAATATCAAATTGGGTCTGAATGGTACTTTGCTTGGAATGGATAAGCCTTGTTGCAAGTATATTATTTAACCTTTTGTATCTTTTTGTGTCATTCCAGGAAAAACTGAAATGATGGGGATAAACCTGATCCACAGGCTTGTTGTTTGTGTTTGCAAGGTATCCGACACTAGGATTTATGATTCTTGGCATATCTTCATATGGTATCGATCCGTACCATCTGTTTCTGTATTTCCAACCTGCCGAGGGCAAACGACCTTCGGTTTCGTGGAAAGAACTTCGCAGGGGAGATTTTCCAATCATTTGATAGGCGATATTATCCCCATCCGATATGAAAAAATTCAAACCGGGTGAATGGGCCTTGCCCATTTGCCGTAGACCATCATCAATGGTCGCAGCTTTCATGAGTCCTATCGCAGCTGAGAGAGATGTGTTTTTGGGTTCAAAAAGAGTCCAGGCGAGTGATGCAACATGACCATCTGGAACAATTGATTTCAAATTGTAGAATTTTTTTGGTATGACAGGACCATTTTCTGACCAACTCAGTTGAATTGTGGTTGGCAAGGCTTGTCCCTTAACTTCAATGTCAGACAATCTGTTTCTGAAATTCCTAAAACCTGTTGGTGTCAAATATCTATTGTCGTTGGTTGGGTCCAATCTCTCGAAATAAAGATCCTGATCATCAATATTGGCAAAGGTAATACCCCAGGCCAGATGCGATGATCTGCCAGCAATAATTGCCGGAACACCCGGTATGGTAGCACCTATCACGCCACCATTGGACAACTCTAACCTGGCAAGATACCAAATTGATGGAACGGACAATCCAAGATGTGGGTCACTGGCTAAAATGGCCTTGCCATTTACAGTTTTCTCGGGTGAAACAGCCCAGGCATTCGAACCACCCCCGAATCCAAGAACTTCACCAACATTCAACCCCACGATACCTTCTTCGGATGTAACCTCACTTTCTTCAACCTCAATTTCTAGAGTTGTTGAACTGCCAAAAGGAATCAGGTTGGGGCTGTAGGCATCCGGCAATATGGTTTTGAGTTTTTCTGGTCCCAGTTTTGACAATATCCTTTGTCCGAGGATTTCATTTTCCAGATGTGAAGCCAATCTGACAGCCTGAAGGTTCATGATGGCAAGGCTGTCAATGGGCGTCCAGGGATGAATGGGTGATCTAAAAAACAAAAATTCCGGTGCACCTCTACCTCTCCAGATTGAATTGACTGACATAAGGTGTGTATTTACCCCCCTGGCATAGGCCTCAAGTGCTTCAATCGTTTGCTGGTCCTGGAAGGGCAGGGAGTTAGAAGCCAGATCATACAGGTCAAATCGACGCATCAACTCGTCGATTTCGATTGTTTCATTTCCATAGATTTCCGATAACCTTCCTTGTGCAACCCGACGCAGGTTAGTCATTTGCCAGAGTCTATCCTGTGCATGAACATACCCCAATGCAAAAAACACATCATTGTCAGAATTTCCAAAGATATGGGGGATATTATGTTCGGTTCTTACAATCTCAACCGGGTTGGAGATACCTTGAACCTTAAAGTTACCAGTATAATTTGGCAGTGATTTTGACAAAAAGTAATATAAAACACCCAAAGTCAGTATGATCAGAAATCCAAAGATCATTAATATTCTGAATATCCAGCGAAATAGAAAAAGCATACCTAAGTCTGTAGTAATTCTTTATTTTAACATCTAATCAGTGAGGGAATTTCCATTCCTGTATATTCCAAATTGGAAATTATGGTAGTTTATCCGGGATACCAATCCAATGAACCAATTATTTTACGATTTGAGACCGTCAAGTGAAAGTGAGATTTATTGGCTTGGATTTAAAGCTTAGGTGATTATTTTTCATCAGGTACGAAACTGGATTTACAAATTATCCACCGACCAATAAATCTAAAACCCAACTTGAAGCATGTTTCGGTAATTGATGCTGGAGCATCCAAGAAATGAAAGGATAAATAAATGGCTAAAGTCGCATTTGTTGGACTAGGGGTCATGGGCTTTCCCATGGCAGGTCACCTCAAGAATGCTGGGCATGAAGTTAGTGTCTATAACCGAACGCTGGAAAAGGCAGATGAATGGGTTCGAAAATATTCCGGAACCAAGGAAAATACACCAAGGGATGTTGCCCTTCACAAGGATTTTGTATTCACCTGTGTTGGTAATGACAATGATTTGAGGGAAGTTTGTACTGGCGAAGATGGAATTTTTGCCGGTATGGAGAAAGGATCAATTTTCGTTGACCATACGACTGTCTCAGCAAAAGTGACCACTGAATTGCACGAAAAACTTGAATCTAGGGGAATTGGTTTCATTGATGCACCCATATCGGGTGGTCAAGCAGGTGCAGAAAATGGCCTCCTTTCAATTATGTGTGGAGGAGACCAGGAAGTATTTGATCAGGCAGAAAAGGTCATGGCCTGTTATGCAAGGATTTGCAAATTGATGGGAACAACTGGTGCAGGCCAGCTTACCAAGATGGTTAACCAAATTTGTATTGCCGGTATCTTGCAGGGCCTTTCCGAAGGGTTGAATTTTGCGGATAGGGCCGGTTTGGATGGCCGGAAAGTCGTTGAGGTCATATCCAAGGGTGCTGCTGGTTCATGGCAAATGGAAAACCGATACTCCACAATGATTGATGGTGAATTCGATTTTGGTTTTGCCGTTGACTGGATGCGCAAGGATTTGGGTATTTGTCTTCAGACAGGTGATGAAATCGGTGCAAGTTTACCTCTGACTGCCCTTATAGATCAGTATTACAAGGATGTACAAAAGTTGGGAGGTACCAGGTGGGATACCTCCAGTTTGATTCAAAGGCTGAGGAAGTTGGACGGAAAAATTTAAGATCAATTGGCAATTATAATCTAGTATATTTTGTTCCGGAGAGGGA
>CAZHIL010000095.1:0-3382 GCA_964532985.1 uncultured Albidovulum sp.
TATATCCCCTTTGTGCCATAGCCCGAGAACAGCAGGCTCCTATTCCTGTAGCTCCGCCGGTGATCAATGCCACCTTGTTAGTTCTTTTTACATTCATTTCACCGTTCCTGAACTTTTCCATTATTTTAGGTCTGTTTGGACAGTAAAACTAGTGTGTGTCCAATGAATTCAAAAGATGTAATGATGCGTTTTTGAACTTATTACAAACTTAAAATATTTACTAATTTGCCGGATCGAATAACAATCTTTGATACAAAAAAAGGTCTGAACTTGCGAAATAAGGAACTAGAATTGTTATTTCTATGACTTATGATTTCACCTTCTAGGTAAGAATTGTCCTATTTAGAGACATTTAATAAAATAATCAAATAAATGGTACTATAAATGACACCATATTGTCCCTTTACAATATAAATGTCTATATTTAATATACTATAAATTCAATTTAAATGGAGAAACATCATGTCAATAAACATCAATCCCGAAACGCTCAGACAATATCGAAACAATTTGACACTTTCACAGCAAGCATTGGCTGATGAGTCTGGGGTAAGCAAAAAAACAATCGCCCGCATCGAGGGGGGTCAGTCCTCAGTGAACACCACTACGGCCAAGCGGCTTGCCAAGGCTTGCAATGTTACTCCTGAGGAGCTGGCCAAACCCTTGACTGAAAAAGATAAGGGAGAGCAAGCGCTCAATGCCATTGGATACAGCAGGATCAACTCTCCATACATTCACAATAATGCCTATCTTGCAATGCAGATGGTGGAAAGGTGTTACGGGATAAGTTCCCATCTACAGATTGTCTTGGCACCACTGATGTGTGGCCTTTTAGCAGAGGGAAGCCTGGCCTGGCGACGCCGCAAACTGGCAGCGGCCGATGAAGCGGCCAAAGTTCTTACAGAAGCAGACTACGGACACCAAGGGTTTTTGAAAGGTGTAGGGCGTGTTGAAGATGCGTCTTATGTCGAGCAAAAATCCATTGAAGAACGAGATATCTTCGGGACACAAACTCTTGAATATGCTACTGAAAATGGGTTGAATCCGATCAGTCCGTTCAACGAATATCTTTGCCATTTCGCCAGGGAATCGACTCGAGAAAATTATAGGGAAAATGAAAAAGAACTCATCAAGGTTCTATCAGGGCACGATGATGAAAATACAACCGACAACTGGCTGGCAACGTCATTCAATTTTCCGAAAGATGGTATCCATTACAGCATCAACGCTGACGAGTTGGACCGCTTGGTTGGTGATAATGTATTGGCCGGCCGAGCCTTGCAGTGGGGCTATGTCCAAATAGCGGACATTCCGGAGGAATTGTTAGGTGATGATGTCAGGGAAGAACGGGTTGCCTGGCTCGAAAAACAGATTCCATCAGACAGGCTTGCTGAACATGATGCCTATTGGAAAAAATTGAGAAGCAATATCGAAATATAGCTTTGATAAAAAACCTTGGGAGACTGAAAATGAAAGCTAAACGAAATACAAATATGTTTATTTGTATCTTTAGTGCCCTTATGATGATCCCTGCTCCTCAGGAAAAGATGTCAAGCCTGTTTTCAATTGGAATTATCCTTGGCTTCGAAAATTACGACCAAATTCAGCAGAGTAGGTAGTTCCTGATGGGAAAACATAGCCTCATAAGAAATCCCCCTACCAATGACTACTCATTTGGAAGGATCAAGAACTTGAAGATCCCTAGAGAACCTCAACTGGCCTCGGTAGAAGCAGATATATATCTTTTCCTGGGTTTCCACAAAGGTACAGGGTTTGGTTTAAGACATATCCAGCACGAACATGGGAACGAAATACGGACTCTTGGTTACATTGGTAAGGAAGGTCGTACTCTCATACCGGAATACGTCACCTCAATTGTAGGTCCTGGTACCAAACTCTACTACACAGGTGAATCATGGAAATGCCGTCTGCTAGCATGGAACCAAAATGGGATGGGGGTACTCGAATTCCGGGAAAATGATAAGCACGGAAAACATTGGTCAATTATAACTGCCTATTCAAGAAGGGTTCCATATGGTGAAGAAATAGGTACAATACTTTGAAATAATATGAAAAACCGCACGGTACCAAAGTACAGTGCGGTATCCTTTTATCGCAGTAGCAACGTTCCCTTAGCACCTTGGGGTCGGAAACCACCCGAAGTGTCCCGCGAAAAGATTCCCTTACCGAATCCCCCGTCCTAACGTGAAGGCCAATTGGTAGGCGATGCCTTCACAAAATGCTCTTTACGGTACTTAAGCTATTAACAATTACTCAATCATCAATTCTCAAGTTATGTATTATTTATAATATAATCTGTAGTAATTCAAGGATTTATTCAGCAAATTCCGCTATTTTTTGTTTTTGTGTTTATACGACTAGTATCTCAACATCATTGAATTGATGGTTGGGGTGTATTGACACGCATTACATTCTGATATCCAATAACAACAAAACATCAGGACCAATTCATTTTGAGTTATTAAGTTTGCGTAACAACCTCTGCCTAAAATCGTTACCCATCATTTCAATGTTTTCGGGATACTAGCAAACTGGATTGAATAGTGATATCTAAGGGGCTATGATCCTTACAACCACTGGAGTAGCGACAACGTTTAACCAGATCAAGGATGCAGTCTAGCTGGCAAAAATTCTGCCAATGGCCAACAGTAAGAGAGTGATTGACAAGAACCGTATTGAACGCTTCTTTGTACTGATAAAGGAATTTTGATAAGTGGCAGCCTGTCATAACAAACGGATCCACAATTACCTTTCAACCGCAATCTGAGGGTATCAAGTGTTTTGGTATGCGAATAGATTACAAACAGCCAAGATTTATAAAGAACATGGAGTTGTCTTCTAATCGCGGATGCTTGACCCATAGGATGCGCTTATATTGTAGACCTTAAATTATTCTCTGGGCCTATACTCGTTGGGGTACGATCTAAAATAACATGACAAATCACTCTTCTTAATAATGCTATTACAGATGTTTTTATACTTCAAAGCGTATCCCAACTGACAGACCAATTCATTGATGAGTATTTACGGGTCAATGCCAATAGTTGTTGAAGGGTTTCTCTTTGTATTTAGAGGGTGGGGAAACAAGTATATTATCACCTTAATAAGAAACTGTATTCGGGTGACTTTGATTGCTACAATTCAAATATATACTTTGGAAAAATTCGATTACCGCATGGTGTGGTAATTACATACATTAAACTAGAAGTTGGATTGCAAGCGTGGACATAGACTACCATCATATTGACAAGTTTCTCAAGAACATGTTTCCCGACTTGACGGGTGACCTCCTTATCCAGAAAACAACAGGTGGTCAATCCAATCCAACCTATATACTATCGTATAGTGACAGGGTTTATGT
>CAZHIL010000096.1:0-5946 GCA_964532985.1 uncultured Albidovulum sp.
TTGACAAGCATGGTTTATGGATCTGAATAGAACTCCCCTAAATGAATTCCACAAACTCCAGGGTGCCAAAATGGTCCCCTTTGCCGGGTTTGAGATGCCTGTCCAATACCCTATGGGAACGATCAAGGAACATATTCATACTCGTACCAAGGCAGGAGTTTTTGACGTCAGCCACATGGGACAGATTGCCATTTATCCTAAAGACGGGGAATCCATTAACGATATTGTGAAATACCTTGAAACCCTTCTACCCATAGACTTGGAGAATCTTGGATTTGAAAGACAAAAATATGCCCTTCTGACTACAGAAAACGGGGGTATTATAGATGATGTAATGGTAACCAAGAAGAAGGATTATATTTTCCTCATTGTCAATGCAGCCAACAAGCAAGAAGATCTGGACTATCTCCATTCCAATATCGGATCAAAATGTGAAATAGTTGAATTGAAGGACAGGGCACTTTTGGCAATACAGGGTCCCAAAGCAGCTGAGATTACCTCCCGAATCCTACCTGAAATTTATGAAATGAGATTTCTTGATGTAAAGGAAATGGAATCGGAGTTCGGCAATTTGTCGATTTCAAGATCCGGCTATACTGGTGAGGATGGTTACGAAATATCCATTCCCGGAGAAACAGCAGTCGATTTCTCGGAAAGGCTTTTGTCGATGGGGGATATTCAATTTATCGGCTTGGCAGCCCGGGATACATTAAGACTTGAGGCCGGATTATGCCTTCATGGAAATGATATTGACAAATCCACTTCGGTAATCGAGGCTGGTTTATGGTGGTCTGTTTCCAAGGCAAGACGACCAGGGAATGACAAGGAGGGAGGTTTTCCGGGTTATGATTATCTCAAGACTCAACTCAAGGATGGCGTTGAAAGAATGCTGGTTGGCTTGAAACCTCGTGGTCGGTTACCGATAAGGGGAGGACACAAAATTTACGATCATGAAACTGATGGTCAGGAAGTAGGGCGGGTAACTTCAGGTGGATATGGTGCAACAATCCAGGGTCCTGTAGCAATGGGTTATGTCAATACTGATGAAGTAAGGAAAAATTCCGCTCTATACTGTGAAGGTAGAAAATCGAGAATTCCCATTGATATTCATTTGAGAAATTTTGTGGGTAACAGGTTTAAGCGTTAGTTAAGGAGGAAAAGATGAAATACACCGAGGATCACGAATGGGTTCGTAAGGAGGGGGATATATTCACCATCGGTATAACCGAGTATGCGTCTGAAGAATTGGGTGATGTGGTTTATGTGGACCTGCCGGAAGAAGGTGACGATTTTTCAACCGGGGATGATGTTGCTGTTATAGAAAGTGTCAAGGCGGCATCTGAAATCATTGCACCAATGGCGGGTACTATTGTCGAAATCAACGAGGAGTTGGTAGATAATCCAGCTTTGGTCAACGAGGATCCAATTGAAAAGGGTTGGTTTTTCAAAATCGAGGCAGCTGATCCAGGAGAATACGATAACCTGATGTCGGAAAAAGAATATCAGGAATTGATTTCATGAAATCTAAACAAGCCTATGACCCCTATGACTTTGCCAAACTCAGACATGCTGGGCCTTCGGCAAAGGAAATAGATGAGATGTTAGAAGTGGTTGGCTATAAAAGCCTTGACCACTTGATTGAAGCGGTATTGCCAAAAAGATTAAGAGAACTTCATCTGGGAGATGATCCTCTGCGTGAATTGGGGCATCCATTAACGGAAGCCGAACTCCCGGAAGTGCTTCAAAAGCTTATCGGTGAGAATCAAACCTTTACTTCGCTGATCGGGATGGGGTTCTATGGTACGATCACTCCCCCCGTACTAGTGAGGAACATCTTGGAAAACCCGGCTTGGTATACAGCCTATACGCCGTACCAACCCGAGATCAGCCAAGGTCGCTTGGAAGTTCTTTTGAATTATCAAACAATTGTAAGTGATTTGACCGGTCTTGGCTGTGCCAATGCATCCTTGCTTGATGAAGCAAGTGCTGGAGCTGAAGCCATGGCAATGGCTTACAGGATTTCCCGCTCGAAAAGCACCAAGTTTTTTGTTGGTTCCTGGTGCCATCCCCAAACCAAGGAGGTCATCAAAACCAGAGCCAAACCCTTGGGAATTGAAATAATCGAAGGATGTCCATTCGTGGATTTGAAACCCAGCGAAGTGTTTGGTGCCATTTTCCAATATCCCAGTACCTTCGGCAACCTGTCTGATTATTCAGGTCTGGTAGAGGAATTGAAGAAATCCAAGGCCATTGCAATTTTTGCAACAGACCTCATGGCCCTGACACTCTTGAAGGAACCTGCGGCCTTTGGTGCCGATATTTGTATCGGGTCGACCCAACGGTTTGGAATGCCCCTAGGATTTGGGGGACCGCATGCTGCTTTCATTTCAACAACCATGAAATATGTCCGACAATTGCCTGGACGGATTGTAGGGGTGTCAAAGGATTCACGTGGCAATACAGCCTTGAGGCTGGCTCTCCAGACCAGGGAGCAACACATCAGGAGGCAAAAGGCCACATCCAATATATGTACCGCACAGGTATTACCCGCAGTTGTAGCAAGTTTGTACGGTGTTCTTCATGGCCCAATTGGTTTGAAGGCCATTGCTCGCGGGATTCATGGACGTACTGTTTGGCTTGGGCAAAAACTTGAAAGTAATGGCTACAAGGTAAATCATGAGGCATTTTTTGATACCTTGTCGGTTCAGGTTGAAGATTCTTCATCAATTATGCGTCAAGGTTTGACCAACGAGATCAATTTCAGAAAAATCGATGAAAACACCATTGGGATTTCGCTTGATGAGACAACCACTGCAGAGGTATTGCAAAGGGTTTGCTCATCATTCGGCATAGAAGTCGATCCGACAGAAATGCAAACAATGGACCCGGCAAGCCTTAATGTCATACCGGTTGAATTTGCCCGAACTTCGGAATTCATGCAAAACAAGGTATTCAACATGAACCGTTCCGAGGCCGCCATGACGAGATATATCCGGCAATTGGCAGATCGTGACCTGGCTTTGGACAGAACCATGATTCCTCTAGGTTCCTGTACCATGAAATTGAATGCAACTACGGAAATGGCTCCAATCACACAGCCGCAATTTACAAATATCCATCCTTATGCTCCAGAAGAGCAGGTAGGAGGATACAGGAATCTAATAGACGATCTTTGTCAAAAACTCTGTCTGATTACCGGTTTTGAAGGGTTTTCGGTCCAGCCCAACTCCGGGGCCCAAGGTGAGTTCGCCGGCTTGATGGCAATCAAGGGTTATCACCAAAGTATTGGTGAGGGACAAAGGGATATTGTCCTTATTCCCAAGTCTGCTCATGGAACCAATGCGGCTTCGGCTGTATTGGCTGGCCTGAAAGTCATTGAAATCGACACCAATACGGATGGAACCATTGATGTCGACCATATGCAATCCTTGATCAGTGAAAATGCCGATAGTATTTCGGCGGCAATGATTACATACCCTTCTACCCATGGTGTATTTGAAGGCTCCATCACGGAGGTCTGCCGATTGATTCATGAGGTTGGGGGACAGGTTTATCTTGATGGGGCAAATTTCAATGCGATGGTTGGTATCCTCAGGCCTGGTGATATTGGTGCAGATGTTTCCCATTTGAACCTGCACAAAACCTTCTGCATTCCTCATGGGGGAGGTGGTCCCGGGGTTGGCCCGATTGGAGTGAAATCACATTTGATCCCCTTCCTGCCCGGAGATCCCTTGAGCGGGGACAGTTCCGGGGCAGTCAGTTCAACGGAATTTGGTTCAGCGTTGGTATTGGTGATTTCCTGGGCGTATATCAAATTGATGGCCGGTAAGGGTTTGGCCCTAGCTACAAAGCTTGCCATATTGAATGCAAATTACGTGACCAAGAGACTTCGTGAGAAATACAATATTTGTTATTCTGGTAATGATGGTCTTGTTGCCCATGAATGTATTGTTGATACTAGGGTTTCCATCGAGGGCACCGATCTGGTCATTGATGATATTGCCAAGAGATTAATTGATAATGGCTTCCATCCACCAACCATGAGTTTCCCAGTAGCAGGGACATTGATGGTCGAACCAACCGAGTCGGAACCAAAGGCAGAATTGGACCGCTTTATCAACGCTATGCTTGCCATAGCTGATGAAATCCAGGCGATAAAGGATGGGACCATGGATAGTGATAACAATCCATTGACAAACGCACCCCATACCTTAGATGATTTGGTAGGTGATTGGGACAGACCTTATACCAGGGAAGAGGGCTGTTTGCCAATAGGAGCATTCCGGCCAGATCGGTACTGGTCGCCAGTCAACAGGGTCGATAATGTATTCGGAGACAGAAACCTGATTTGCACAAGGAATTTCTAGGGGACATCTTCGAATCGATTTATGGGGTCGTAGCTCAGTCGGGAGAGCGTGTCGTTCGCAATGACAAGGTCGGGGGTTCAATTCCCCCCGGCTCCACCAAAGTACAAGTAGGATTATTCCCGAGTGGCTACTTGAAATTTAACCCAGTCGAGTAATTGATTTCAGAAATCGTTCAGTGACTTTCAGGCTTTTTGAAGTCAGGGTACAGATTTGGGGAAAGACAATCCATTCCAGAGTCCACATGGAACCTGATCTTTCCTGCTCATGCATCAGGGACTGATGCATTCCTGCCGTCAGCAAGGGAAGATAATGGCCAAAGGTAATCAATAGTTCAGGTTCGATCGGATTCGACTTGTGTGGCATTGCTGAAGATGTCCCACCTCCAGTGAATTCAATCTGTTCCATTTGAGCCATCAAGGTTAAGTCCTTGCCAATCTTGGCCAAAATACCCACCAGATTGCCACACCAATCTGTATAGTTGCAATATACAGTACGATCAGTCTGCCAACCATGTTCGGCTGTTTCCAAACCGAGTTCTCTCCCGACCAACATTGCGATTTCTGCTGCCTTTCCACCCCATTCGCCCCTATTGCCAACTGGTCCTGCCAATTGGAGAATTTGACAATTTTTATCCACAATCGTGAGAGTAGACTTCAACTTTACCAATGGTTCTCGCCAGGAAGTAATTCGGTCACCGACAGTAATCATTTTGGCGGGTTGCATGCGCGTGTACCCTTGAAGTGGTTCAGAGCCAAATTTTTTTTCCAGACTTTGCAGGTAACCTACAATTTCTTCCAGATTTCGATGAAAAATCCTGCTTAATTCAGGCAAAATCATTACCAACGAGGTATCCATTAAGTCCTGACTGGTTGTGCCTAAGTGAAAATCTGATGAATAGGGTGTACCAATCTCCTTCTTGAGTTGGCGAACATATCCGGGGACAGGTATTCCATCCACTTGGGTAGTCTTGATCAAGTCATCGATATCAGGTACAAAATTCGAAATTGTTGATAGAATTTTGTCATGGCTTGGCTTAGTAATTTTACCTGTTTGATATAGGGCACTGGTCAAGGACATTTCTAATTTGTTGAAATTATCCAGCATTCTGTCGGTTGAAAAAAGGGCTTCAGCTTCAGGTTCACCCAGAAGTGCCGTCAACAATCCCTTATTGTAAGGATTATGGACCATCTTAAGCTGCCTTCAGGGCTATGGCGATACCCTGTCCAACACCTATGCACATTGCCGCGATGGCATTCTTTTTCTTTTGATGAAACATTTCCAGGGCAGCAATCCCCGTAATTCGTGCTCCGGACATACCTAGGGGGTGACCATAAGCAATTGCTCCACCATTGGGATTGATTCTGGGATCATCATCTTCGAGGTTCAGGTATCGTGTGGTAGCCAAACTTTGACTGGCAAAAGCTTCATTGATCTCAAGAACATCACATTTTTCAAGATTCAGTTTAAATTTCCGGCAAAGCCTTTTGATGGCGTAAGCAGGTCCTATCCCCATTATTCTAGGTTCCACCCCGATTGTACTACCTCCAACTATCCGGGCAATTGGATTTAACTTGAATTC
>CAZHIL010000097.1:0-2654 GCA_964532985.1 uncultured Albidovulum sp.
GTTCCAAGGAGCTGCAACAACGTTGTTGGTTCCAGCTCTTCGGGCAGCAGGTAAGCAAAAAACCGTTTATAGGCATAGGTTATGGCTATTTCCGAAAAGGCAACCACAAATCCTCCAACAAAAGCACCAAAGGGATTGCCAAGACCTCCCACGATGGCTGCGGCAAAAATGGGCAGGAGAAGCTGGAAATAAACCGAGGGCTTGAAACTCTTGTCGAGCCCATATAAAACTCCGGCTATGGTAGCTAGTGCTGTTGCCAGTACCCATGTATAAAGAACCACCCTATCAGGGTTGATCCCGGAAAGCTGAGCCAGATCACGATTATCAGAATATGCCCGTAGTGATTTCCCTGTCCTTGTCCGATGAAGGAACCAGAACAGACTGATAACCAGAAGGAATGTAACTACCAAACTCATCAACTGGGTGACTTTGATTGACAAGCCTTCTGACAATCCGAAATAGTCCTTGAACTCCCTTGCCCTGATTATGAATCTTGCCCCATCGGCAAAGGACTGGTCATCTGGTCCGATGATCAGCCTGAGCAAACCCTGCAACACGAACATCACACCAACCGAAGCAATTACAAACATCACCGGCGGTGCGTTGACCTGCCTAAAATGGGCATAGACAGCCTTGTCAATGCCGAGAACGAGAATTGCCGTTATAACCACTCCAAAGGGTATCATCAACAAGGCAGTAGGCAAGGGATAAAAGGTTATACCGAGCGATTGAATCCACACGGTCAAGAGGATGGTAACCATCGTGCCGAATGCCATCGTATCACCGTGGGCAAAATTTGAAAAACGTAGAATGCCATAAACGATGGTTACCCCCAAGGCACCCAATCCCAACTGGCTACCATAGGTAATTCCTGGTACGAGGACATAGTTTGCCAACAATGTCAAGGCATTAACAATATCCATCATTTTCAGCTATCCACCCAAAAATGATTTTCGTACCTGGTCATTGGCCAGAAGATTGTTGCCGCTATCGGTAAATCTGTTTTTTCCCTGAACCAAGACAAAACCAACATCAGCTATTTCCAACGCCTGTTTGGCATTCTGCTCACATATCATCACGGCAATGCCTGAATTTGCGACCTTTATGATCATGTCAAACAGATTGTCCATCACAATGGGTGATACACCTGCCGAAGGTTCATCAAGCAACAGCATCTTGGGCTGGGTCATCAGGGCCCGTCCTACTGCTACCTGCTGACGTTGACCCCCGGATAGATCACCAGCCTTCTTGCGACGGAAATCACCAAGTGCCGGAAACAGGTCGAACACTTCCTGCAATGATCGGGTGATGTCATCCCTTCTGAGGAAAGCGCCCATTTCCAGATTTTCCTCGACGGTCAAGCTTGGAAATACATTTTCAATCTGGGGAACAAAGGCCATGCCTTCAGCAATCTTGTCCTGCGGGCTCAGGGAAGAGATTTCCTTGCCATCAAGAATGACACTTCCCCGAGACAAGTTTACCAGTCCCAAAATGGCTTTCATAGCGGTGGATTTTCCAGCCCCATTCGGTCCGACAATGGCTGAAACCCTGCCAATGTCCGCATAAAGGTTACAATCAGTGATAATGTCTCCACTGCCATAGCCTGCAGTCAAGTTGGTGCAATCCAGGTAGGCCATCACAAAATGGTCTTTACCTTGGTTCTTGCCCCGAGATAGGCATGAATCACATCTTCATTGTTGGTAACCTCTGCCATTGAACCCTGGGTCAGAATTCTGCCCTCAGCCATACATATGACCGGATCACACAATGCCCCTACGAAGTCCATGTCATGTTCTATCAGGCAGAAGGTGTAATTGTGTTCCCGATTCAAACTTTGGATGGCCTTGGTAATTTTCTTCAACAACGTTCTATTGACCCCCGCTCCGACCTCATCCAGAAAAACAATTCTGGAATCAACCATCATCGTTCGACCCAGTTCAAGGAGTTTTTTCTGCCCACCTGAAAGATTTCCTGCCGGTAAATCGGCAACATCTTCCAATTCAAGAAATTCCAGGACCTCCTTGGCGCGGGTCTTGATTTCCCCTTCCTGCCGAAGTATGCCTTTTCTGCCGACCCAGGTTTGGGCTATGCGTTCGCCAATTTGATTGCCAGGTACGACCATCAGGTTTTCCCAGACAGTGAGGGAAGAAAATTCATGGGCTTTCTGAAAGGTCCTCAAAACCCCTTCAGTAAACAATTTGTGCGGTGGGAAACCGGTTATATCCCTGTTGTCCAAAAAGACGGTTCCCGAAGTGGGTGGGTAAAATCCATTGATGGTATTGAACAATGTTGTCTTGCCAGCCCCATTGGGACCGATTAAACCGGTTATGGACCCCAGTTCAATATCAAACGATACATTGTCTACAGCAGTAAATTCACCGAATTTCTTACTGATATTTTGGACAGAAAGAACCAATTGAAAGACCAGAATGGGAAGGCAGGTTTCTGACCTGCCTTCCCATGTATCAAGTTTTACTTATCTGAATGAGACCGTCATCCAAGCGCCGTTCTGGACCTCAAACTCACGGTAGTTGCCAGCTGACTCACCTGGTCCAATGAGTTCAACCGAACTTGCACCGACATAGTCTATTTCGCCACCATTGGCCAATATTTCCAATGCCTTGGCCAATTCACCGGGATAGATTTTCTCTCCG
>CAZHIL010000098.1:0-2197 GCA_964532985.1 uncultured Albidovulum sp.
TCTGGATAAAATCAAGAGCTTCCGGTCTGAATTCAACAATATTTCCTTCTCTTGTATCCTTTAATCTTGCCTCCAATGGTTTGAATTCGAATTCCGGGGATAATTCAAACTGCAAACTGTCCCCAGACTTACCAACCAATCGTTCTCGCCAATATTGTTTGCCCCTCAAGAATTGTCTGATTGGCAAGGCATCAAAGAATTCGTTGGCCAATGCGAAAACTGGTAGATCAGGAAGTTCATCCAATGAATCCAGCCAAACAGGGTTGGCATCTTGCAAATTTTTCATTTGCTGCTCTTTGAGCGAATGGCTTTTTTCCAATAGACACAATTTGCAGGAATCAAGATAGCCAGGAACAATTCGGGAACTTCGTAGCAGATCTGACATCAGTGTTCCCTTGCCAGGACCAAGTTCCAACAGGGTAAAAGGTTTGAATTGCCCACAATCAATCCAATACTGGGCCATGAAGAGACCAATCAATTCACCAAAAACCTGTGTGATTTCAGGTGCCGTTATGAATGCCCCCTTGCTTCCTATGGGATTTGTCGTGTTGTAATAACCAAATTTCCTGTCGAAGAGGGCCATTTCCATGTACCTTTCTATTGAAATTGGCCCACTTGCATTGATTTCCTTCAATATTTTATTTTTCAATGGAAGCATCGTTTCGCTTTCGGGTATGGAAAATCAACCAAAGACCTACGATTACCATTGGAAGACTGAGCAATTGACCCATGGTAAAACCCATCCATTCCGAAATTTGAATGATATAACCGAGGGGATTTTCACCTGAAACAAACTGGGGATCAGGTTCCCGGAAGTATTCGACAAATATTCTGGCCAAACCGTAGCCCAGGAAAAACAAGCCCGAAATTCTCCAGGGAACTTTGAAATAACCCTTTCTGTATACAAGATAGGACAGCAGGAAACAAAGCAGCAAGCCCTCCAGTAAGGCTTCATAAAGCTGGGAAGGATGTCGGGAACATACACCTAGCCATGTATCCGGGCAAATTGCTGCTGGTCCGCCAGGATAAACCACCCCCCAACTGATGTCGGTTGGTCTGCCATAAAGTTCCATATTGATGAAATTGGCCACCCTTCCTAGAAAGAGACCCGGGGTAACCGTAATGGAAATCGTATCGGAAACATTGCCGAGAGGAGAATTTGTTCTTTTACAATACAAAATGGTGGCAATGATTAATCCGACAAAAGCCCCGTGAAAGGACATTCCCCCCGTCCAAATCTTGAATATCTCCAATGGATTTTCCAGGAAAAATCCCAGCTTGTAGAAAACAACATACCCTAACCGACCTCCAATGATGACACCGATAATGATCCATGTCAGCAACTGTTCGGGTTGCTCAGGTGTAAGAGGTGGTTTGTTGTTTGGCCAAAGGGCTGGTTTTTTCATGAATATTATGAACCAACGCCACCCAATGAGAAACCCGATGATATAGGAAAGGGCGTACCAGCGAATTGCCAGGTCCAACCCGTACAATTCAATTGAAATAAGATCAGGACTAATGTATGGTAAGATGATCGTGGGTATCATTTGGAATATTTTCGGGGTGTGGTTTTAGTTTATAAATTCGCCTCTAAATGTTAGATAAAATCCATTTGATTAAATTTCACCAAAGGGATATTATCAGCAAACTCGAGTTAATTTGAACAGAAAGAGGGAAAGTATATGCAATCAAGAAAAAGTATTTTTGAGGATTTTGCCAAACTGATGACAAATGCTGCGGGAGTAGCACAGGATGCAACGAAGGAATTTGAAACGGCAGTGAGCAGTTTGGTGGAAAGAGTAATGGCCAGACAAGGATTGGTCAGCAGGGAAGAATTTGAGGCTGTTAGACTTATGGCCATAAAGGCCAGGGAAGAAAACCTCGAACTGAAAGAAAAATTGACGGAATTGGAAGGAAAGATAACCACCAAAAAATAGGAAAAATTTTTATTTTACTGGAAAGAGTTGAAACCTTATTGGGGTCAAGCAATCCTTTAGCAATTTGTTATTAGTTTTCTTTAAAATAAGGATGGATTTGATTAACTGAAACAAAAATAATTTTATAACCAAGCCAGGATACAAAAACAAAAAATCCCTGGCGAAGAAAATCGTCGAGCAGTATAAATGGCAGAGTTCACCACAGAATTATATCACCAACATTATCACCCGTTCAGTTCCCTTGAGTCGCTGGCCAAGGC
>CAZHIL010000099.1:0-1635 GCA_964532985.1 uncultured Albidovulum sp.
TTGTTACCCAGTTTCGATAACAAATCCATGTTTTCAACAGGTAAGTATAGCTTCGTACCGCCGGAATATTCCAAGGCAATACAATCCTGGTTTCGTCCGGCGGTAAGAATTTTATTAATTTCAAGGAATTTACCTACTCCATGGTCTCTATGAACTATTAGATCACCAGGCAATAGCTCACCGAATTCCTTGAGGAAATTTGTTGGTGATTTCTTTTTGGAATAATGGGTTTTCTTGCGAGGACCAAAAATATCTTGCTCGGTAATTACTGTTAAATCATCACAGGTAAAACCCCAAGCAAGCTTTAACACTCCAATCATCAATAAATTGTTTGAATCACGAAGGTTACTAAAATTTTCTACTTTTTGTATGTGAGTAATGTTCTCATCCCTGAGATACTCTTCAATCCTTTCAAGAGATCCCTGAGTCCAGCATGCTATCAACACATTTCGCTTGGTGAGTTCCTCCCGAATCAGTTCTAGTAAATTATTAATACTGCTTTTACTTAAACCCCTTTCGGGTTTGATTGGTGAAACTCGCTTGCCACCACAAGAGTGAACACCTGCTCTGGCAGGGACTTTGTAGGGAGAAATAATACATCTGTTTTCAGTTTTGATGGTTTTTTGGAGGCCCTTGTAATCTACGAAGAAATTTTCTGGTGGACATGGGTAGTAATTCTGTTCGAAATGATTGGTCCTTGAGCCATTTGGCCGTCTGGACTCATAAAGTTCATTGATGAATTCCAGCCTAGATGAAATTCTTTGCTTTGCTTCTTCTTCTATAAAAACAAATGCTTCCGGAAAATAATCGAAGATCAATTCCATCTTGTCATAAAAGAATGGCAACCAATGCTCAATTCCCTGGACTAGAATTCCTGCTGAAATGGATTGGTAGATTGAAAGGTCATCCTGGTTGATTCCAAACAGCGTACGAAAGTTTTTCCTAAACCTGGTTATTGAACCTTCATCGAGAATCACTTCCGACACAGGAAAGAAATCCACCCTCTTCCTTCGTGCCACAGTAATTTGTGTTTCGGGTGAGAATTGTCTGAGTCCATCAACCGTATCCCCAAAAAAATCAATTCTAAAAGGATTGCCATATCCTGGAGGAAAAACATCGATTATCCCGCCTCTCAAGGCAAATTCTCCAGGTTCCAGTACCTTTGAAACATTATTGAAACCCATCAATGTCAGGTAGTTTTGGAATTTTGTTGGATTTACATTCTGTTGAAGTTCAATTCTGAAATGCGAATTATGAAATACGTATTGAGGTGGAATTTTCTGGGTTACACCGTTTGCCGTGCAAAGAACTACATACCCCCCTTTTCTTCTTAAGCCCCTTGAGGTACCCAACGTATATATTCTTCTCGATTTTACGCGGGGATTGGGTGAAATCCGGCTATATGGCGGACAATCCCAGGCAGGAAATTCAACAATCCTGGTTTCGGGTGAAAAAAAGCTGAATAATTCCTTTACCTCCTCCGACCTTCTTTCATCACGTGCAACATGTATTATCGGTTGCCCGGCCTGCTCCATAAATTGCAACATCATTCTTACATCCAAACCTTCTGGAGTTTCAGAAAGTATGGATGGAGCTTTGAGAGGTAGTTCTTTCATTGAGCAAATTATGTATGGA
>CAZHIL010000100.1:0-4513 GCA_964532985.1 uncultured Albidovulum sp.
TTTGCTCCACAGGACAATTCCAGAACAATTAACATGCATTTTTGTTGATCATGGTCTCTTGCGTGAAAATGAGGCATCCCAAGTGGTTTCAATGTTCAGGGAGAATTTTCAGATCCCCCTGGTGTTTGTGGAAGCATCAAATCTGTTTCTTGAAAAATTGAAGGGAGTATCCGACCCGGAAGAAAAGCGAAAAATCATTGGTGGAACCTTTATTGAGGTATTTGAAAATGAAGCACAAAAATTGCAGGGTCATGAGTTTCTGGCTCAAGGAACACTTTATCCGGATATTATCGAATCGGTAAGTTTTACCGGAGGTCCAAGTGAAACGATCAAGTCTCACCACAATGTAGGAGGATTGCCTGAGAATCTTGAGTTTAAATTGGTAGAACCACTCAAGGAGTTGTTCAAGGATGAAGTCAGGGAATTGGGCCGGGAGTTAGGCATTCCCCAAGAATTTTTGGGTAGACACCCCTTCCCCGGTCCCGGTTTGGCTATCAGGTGCCTAGGAGATATTACTCACGAAAAATTATCGATTTTACGGAAAATCGACACAATATTCATAGATCAAATTAAAATTCACGGGTTATACGACAGCATCTGGCAAGCATTCGCCACCTTGCTTCCCGTTAGGACGGTTGGAGTAATGGGCGATGGCAGAACCTATGATCATGTCTGTTCCCTAAGAGCAGTTACAAGCGTTGATGGTATGACAGCTCAGTTTTATCCCTTTTCAGCATCCTTCCTTACCGAAACCTCGAACAGAATTGTCAATGAGGTCAAGGGTGTAAACAGAGTGACATATGACATCACTTCCAAACCTCCAGGAACCATAGAATGGGAGTAAAAACATGTATTGCTTAAAAGTAGAAATACCGCAAAACATTTGCGAAATAGATGATGAGTTGAAAGCAATCTATCACAGCAAGGATACCGTTTGTATTTGGGTATTTAAGACAAGAGAAGAAAGAAACAGGTTTATGGATGAAACCGCAGGAATGTTAAAATCCGAGCGTGAAAATCATTATGAAAAATATTTTACATAAAAGCTTGGAATCTAGTTTCATGAAATAACCAAGTAACAAATAGACTCACTGCAGGATATCTTGATTGAGTACGAATAAGAACTAGAGGCCTTTGATAATTTTTTCTAATAAGATATTGGAAGGATAATTCTTGCTTGTAACTTAGTACGGTACTATATTTTGGATTGAGTTAAAGGGAAAATCTATGAGTGAATTTGATAGAATTCTAAAAAATCTAGTTCAGGAACAGCTTGCACCAGCTAGGATTATAGATTTGCATTCAGTAGAAGCTGAAGATGTTGATGGCGATCCGATTCTACGAATCAGGGTGGTTTACCAAGCTAAAAAAAATGGCCTTGATACAAAGAAATTAGGAGGATTAACCCGTCACTTGCTGACAAATCATGGCGATATATTTGAAGACCGTCACCCTATTTTTTCCTTCATTCTCCCAGAGGAAGTAAAATACTTTGCAGCCAATTGATCTAATTTCAACAGCCAAGCACTTAGTCAGTGAAAGAGGTAAGGGTACTTCATGGCAAGTTGATCTTAAAAGATCGTTGAGTACCACTTACTTCGCAATGTTCCATGCCCTCTGTTGGAATTGTGCTGATTCACTTGTAGGGAGTAGCGAAGTTGAAAGGAGCGAACCAGCCTGGGATCAGGCTTATAGGGCTGTAGAACATGGTTTTGCTAAAAAACAATTCAGGAATAAAGCAATTATGAAGCAGTTTCCTGAAACTATACAAGACTTTGGCATCAAGTTTGTAGATCTTCAGGATAAACGACATCTTGCTGATTATGACCCCGGATACATAATCTCCGTATCAGAAGTCCTCACAGAAATTAATATTGTTGAGGATTTGGTCAATAAATTGACCAATTTAACTCCCAAACATAGAACAGCGTTTGCAGTATGGACGGTAATGAAGAAGCGAGTTATTTAGTTCCCTTAACTAAAGCCCAATCTTAACTTGCTTAAGACACCATTATGCTCTGTTCCATGTATTTTATATTGGTCCTGTTATACCAGGTTGTTGAGCATGAATGATTTGCTGACATTATGCCAGTCCATTTTTCCCGACACATAGTCTAGTTGTAATATAAATCACAAAAAACTGTTTAAAACCGAATATAAATGAAACCTCAAGCTGGTGAGTTTTAACTTATCCTTGATTATTTTCTGCTATTTTCCTGTCAACTAACTTTACATTTTCGTCAACCGACTGAAGAGAAATGTTATAATTATTAGCAATCAATTGAACCAACTTGTCAACCCGCTCGATGGACTTGGCTCCAGCAGAAACCGCTCTTGCTGCTGATGATGGTTTGAGGAGGGAATTTGCTGCATTTGCATATTTCTCGAAGGGTACCTGGTCTTCCTTGTCGGCACCCATGGTTTGAACAACCTTGTCAACCCAGCTGTAGATTTCCTTCGATAAGGATAAATCACTATGAACTGCTTCTTTAATTGACCGTGGACCTCCTTCGGTAATTGCCCTGTAGTTACCTGTTAACAACATACTCCATTTGGCCATCGGAATGAAGAGCGATTCATGGACCTTTAGCTTGACCGGAATTTCATTACCCTTATACCGTGCTGCCATAATATCATCGGCCAATGTGTTGAGAATTGTGTTGTGTTCGGGCTTGGCAAACTTGGAAGCCTTGAAATTGGTAGGTAAACCGACATGCAGGAAATTCAGTTTTTCCTCTGGTGGCCGGAATGCCTGTGGATCAGGACTACACAAGGTAAAATTGTCTGGATCAAAATCATCCCAAACCCTCGGTTCAGTAAAACATGATCTCAATGGTTCGGTATCCAGTCCGGGAATCCTTTTCAAATATACGAGTGGGGGCATGTTCATTATGGATAAACAAGGCTTGCCTGAAGCAGCAATACGCTTTAATAGATCCCAAACCGGTTGGGCCCTGTATTGAGGTTCCTGCATCGCCATGCCAATCATATCGTAATCACTTGGATTTACCTTTTCGGGTGTATTTCCCTTTACTTTTCCTGGGAGTTCCGAGGAGTGAATCAAGTCTGGTTCAGATGCTCCACGACGGGTAATTCGAACGATTGTGCCTTCCTTGTTGATTAAATCTGCTTCTTCCGGCAGACATACCAAGGTCGTATTATGACCTGCCATCAACAGTTTAGTTGAAAGAAGTGATCCGTAAGAAGCACCTAAAATTAATACATTTAACGACATTGCTTACCTTATTTACAAATTAGAATTCCTCATCCAATCTATGATGATTTATTGATTTTATGTAAGGAATTTGTTTCTAGTGATAACTAGCCTACCCTATTCATTCTAGGTGCAATTCACAACTTGAAATTTAACAATGAATATTCTGGCACAATCACCAGATTGAATTCATTTTGGTCAAGGGAGATTTAAAATAAATCGGGTCTTATGGTGGAAATCGAATTCAACCCACCATCAACATCTATACATTGGCCTGTAACAAATGATGCTTGGTCCGAAGCCAACCACAGAACTATGTTTGCTATATCTCGGGGTTTTCCCAATCTTCCTGCTGGATGTCTGGCAATGGCATCTTTCTCGGCAATTTCCGGGTTTTTGGCAGTTTCAAATGCCGTTTCGGTCATTTCCGTTCTTATCCAGCCAGGGCAGATTGAATTGCAACGGATGTTTGGTCCATGATCAACGGCAATAGCCTTGGTCAAGGAATGAACAAATCCCTTGGAGGCATCATAAATTGCCAACCCTGGGTCGGCTTTTTTACCGGAAATCGAACCGATATTGATAATTGATCCCCCACCAGCCCTTTCCATATGGGAAATAAACTCCCGACAAATATTGAATACACCCTTACAATTGGTACCAATTACCAGATCCCATTCCTCATCAGTAGTATCCACAATCGTCTTTTCCAACTGTATACCTGCATTGTTAACAACCAAGGAAACTACCCCAATATTTGATTCAATATACTTGCAGAGTTCGCCAACTTGATTTGCACTTGAAACATCAACTTTTCTCCAGATCAATTCTGAAGGAAAATTATCCGCTGCTGGATTTCGTCCACAGCAAATTACCAAATAGCCATTTTGGCTTAGTGTTACGGCAATCTCCTTACCTATTCCTCGGCTTGCACCAGTCACCAAACCAATTTTCTTTTGTTCATTCATTGATAAAATCTACTCCCTGCAAATCTTATATTATTTCTTACAAGTACCGGCATTTTAATAAAAATATACTTATCACTATATTCTCACCAGAAAAATTTATCGTTCAATTTATGAAAAATTATTAAATCCCAATCTTCTACTATATGTTTATGAGTGGGGTATATTCTTTCAAATAATATACCTACAATTATGTTTGACGAAATACCACTGACAATAGAAATGAATTTTCATCGGTAAATAATGTTCGGAAAATAAACAATGATTTACAAATCAAGTAAAGACTGGCTTCAGGCAAAAAGCAAAAGGGTAATGCTGTTCGGCATGTCAGGAG
>CAZHIL010000101.1:0-1894 GCA_964532985.1 uncultured Albidovulum sp.
TTATCAATTTGAGGACTGAAGCCCATATCCAGCATCCGATCCGTTTCATCGAGCACTAGAAAATCTGTATCCTGAAGCATGAGGCTGCCACGTTTTAGATGGTCATTGATCCGACCAGGGGTGCCAACGAAAACACGTGGATGGTTTTTCAATTGCACTAACTGTTTTGACAAAGACTCACCGCCAATCAGCAAGGCTGAATTGATCCTCGATTTTTTTCCCAACATTGCTTGTATCTGTGTCATAACCTGTGTTGCGAGTTCTCGAGTCGGTGTCATAACCAAAGCTGTACCTCGAGGCTTGGATAACAGCCTTGCTACCAACGGTATCCCGAATGCACCAGTTTTACCGGTTCCTGTTTGGGCTGACCCCAAAATATCTTTGCCTTTTAATGAAAGCGGAATTGCTTCTACCTGAATGGGTGTGGGTTCATTGAAATGCATTTGCTCCAATGTATGTACCAGAGTTTTAGGAAGCCCCATATCTTTGAAAGTCATCATGTTTGTTTCTTTTCCACAGATTAGCTCACGCCAGTGTCACCTCATGACAGCTCGTCTGGTTTAAAAGATTAAAAGTGGTGTGTGATTTTAGGCGTCGTCTCGTAGTTGAATATGAACCGCAGCAGTTTTGCCTTTATTAATAGCCACTTCGAAAGAAACTTTTTGTCCTTCATTTAGCTGATGAAGACCAGCTTTTTCCAATGTGCTGATATGAACAAAAACATCCTTGGAGCCATCATCAGGAGCGATGAAGCCATAACCACGGGCTGTGTTGAAGAATTTTACTGTACCGTTTGCCATAATATTATCCTTTAGCAGTTAGATTGTTAAAGAGTATTTGCCCGGAACAAACCACACCATGCAGCTCTCCAGTTCACTCTCATTCAAACGCTTAAGGATCGCCACTTTAGGGAAGATCTTCAAGGAACCCTTTGAGGGGGCATGTCACCGTTTAATGACATTATTCAAGCAAGAGTAAAAAAACTCAGGAGTTCAAGTTGAGTTAAATTCCTCGGAATACAAGTATTTCAATTAAATTTACTGCTTAATGAAAAAAGTAAAATGGGATTTAAACTTGCGGAATTTTCTAAATTAATTGTTATGATTATTTATGCAACCCACTGTAGGGATGTAATATTGGCAGTTCTGATACCGCAAGATTTGTGCCTAACCTTGTTTTTGGGGTCTGATTACGTAAAAAATGGAATTAAATGCCTTAGAAACTTTTTCCCTATCATTTTTCATACTCTATATCATAATCCTTAACCAACTAATTCCCCAACTCATTAGGGTTTAATGGTATTTAAATTTCCGCTCTCAATTCTCCCACACTCAGCTGATAAGAATTGTCCGGGAATTTTACGCATCACCATCGGGATCATCGTCATCATCCCCACGGGCCAAAGACAAAAGACCCCCCATGATCCGGGACCAGATGCTGTCCTTGCTCCAGCGGTTGTAAAGATTGAAGCAGGTCACGCCACGGTATTCCTGAACGGAGAACAAAGAAAATGCCATTCATGACCTGGCAGTCATTCTTGTGAACCAGACCGGGCCTGCCATTGGGCAAGAACTTCTTGAGAATCTGCTACTCATGTCTGTCAATTCATGACGCCTGCTCGACATCAAAACCTCCATCGTGTATTTTCGTCAACTTGAAGCCAAAACATATTTTGAATTGTTTGGGTACTCGCCCTAGTTGAATGGTATTAGAATACCAATGGTATTTCACCTGATTTGGATGAAACTTCAAAAAGGTGTTGGGCATACTCAGTCTCGGATCTCCGACAAATCAAAAACCACCTGGTTTCAGATTCAAACCAGAAAGCAACAGCAATCTGTCCAAATCTGGTCCGCCGAAATGTTCCCATCCTCATTTTATCCCTGTTCAGATC
>CAZHIL010000102.1:0-1556 GCA_964532985.1 uncultured Albidovulum sp.
AACAGCATCTATCTCGTCAATGAATACGATACATGGCGAGTTTTTCTTGGATTGTTCGAACATATCCCTGACCCGGGATGCACCAACACCAACAAACATTTCGACAAAATCCGATCCTGAGATTGAAAAGAAGGGAACGCCTGCCTCACCGGCTATTGCCCTCGCAAGCAGCGTCTTACCTGTTCCCGGTGGACCAACCAATAAGGCTCCCTTCGGAATTTTTCCACCCAATTTGGAATATTTGGGCGGATCTCGCAGAAACTCCACAATCTCTTCCAATTCCTCCTTGGCTTCATCTATACCTGCAACATCCTTGAAGGTCACCTTGCCTTGGCGTTCGGTCAACAATTTTGCCTTGGACCGGCCAAAACCCATTGCCCCTCCTCGGCCACCACCTTGGATTCTGTTCATGAGGAATATCCAGAAACCGATCAACAAAAGGATCGGCAGGAACGGCCCCAAAAATGCCATCAAGCCACTTGGTTCCTGTGGTTGGGCTTCAATGTTTACCTTGTACTCAATCAGTAATGAAGTGATATCAAATCCTTGCGGAATAATTGTCTTGAACCGTTCACCGGTATCATGAAATGCAGTCAGGTTCTCCCCGTCAATAACGACAGAAAGAACATTGTTTTGTTCAACTTCATTCAAAAACGAGCTAAAGGAGATATTTCTTGATGTATTAACTGACTGTCCGTTTGTAAAAACATTGAACAGAGCAACGATCAAAACTATCAAAACAACCCAAAATAAAAGATTCTTTACATTCCCAAAAGGGTTATTCTTTTTGGCCATATTTTCTTGATTTCCCAACGTTGAAAATTGTGACAGAGTAAGGTATTAGCCCATATAAGAAAAGTATAATTTTCTGAACCGTTTTCAATTGCCTTCCAAGAATAGAAGAAATGCTCCCTTGTTTTTGGTATCCTCGAAAATGGTAGAAGTATCAAAATCATTAAAAATCGTTTCAACCAGATCATTGTCACAAGTCCAAAGTGCTGGGGACGTCAATAAGGCACCGTGAGTGATTTCCTTGTTGATGGTCAAATTCAAATTGTTGTACCCGTGTGTATTCAGCATCCCCAATCTTAACCCTGTTCCGGATACCCTAGATACCCTCCAACGGTTGTTCCACAGTTGATTGCTGTCAACGGGAGCTACCTTTTTCTTGGGATCACTGAAAATTCTAACACAATTGTTATCTCCCTTTTGAACCACGAAATTGCTGATCGTGGCACTGTTCACTGTCCTAACTCTCGTTAGGCAATTGTTAACAGATGATTGTCGTGGTCGATAGTTGTCACCCGAAAGAAACTGGATTATCCTGGCAAAAAGCTTTTCCCTGATTTCTTCCGGCAATTCCCAATAATCTCCATTCAGCATGTATTCCCCAACCTGCGAGACAGAGACCATCACCTCGGCCTTTTCCCTAATGACATATTCGACCACCTGTCTGGTTTTCTGCAAATTTGATGCAACCCTGGACAGGCCTTCTGCAGTTATTCCGACTTCCTCAAGTTCAGGCATCAAATTCCTGAATTGAATCCTTGTTCGCT
>CAZHIL010000103.1:0-1556 GCA_964532985.1 uncultured Albidovulum sp.
AACAGCATCTATCTCGTCAATGAATACGATACATGGCGAGTTTTTCTTGGATTGTTCGAACATATCCCTGACCCGGGATGCACCAACACCAACAAACATTTCGACAAAATCCGATCCTGAGATTGAAAAGAAGGGAACGCCCGCCTCGCCGGCAATTGCCCTCGCAAGCAGTGTCTTGCCTGTTCCCGGTGGACCGACCAATAAGGCACCCTTAGGAATTTTCCCGCCTAATTTGGAATATTTGGGTGGATCCCGCAAAAACTCCACAATCTCTTCCAATTCCTCCTTGGCTTCATCTATACCGGCAACATCCTTGAAGGTCACCTTGCCCTGGCGCTCGGTCAACAATTTTGCCTTGGATCGGCCAAAACCCATTGCACCTCCTCGGCCACCACCTTGAATTCTGTTCATGAGGAATATCCAGAATCCGATCAACAAAAGGATCGGTAGGAACGGTCCCAAAAATGCCATCAAGCCACTTGGTTCCTGAGGTTGAGCTTCAATGTTAACCTTGTACTCAATCAGTAATGAAGTGATATCAAATCCTTGTGGAATAATTGTCTTGAACCGTTCGCCTGTATCATGAAATGCAGTCAGTTTTTCCCCGTCGATAACGACAGAAAGAACATTGTTCTGTTCAACTTCATTCAAAAACGAGCTAAAGGAGATATTTCTTGATGTATTAACTGACTGTCCGTTTGTAAAAACATTGAACAGAGCAACTATCAAAACAATCAAAACAACCCAAAATAAAAGATTCTTTACATTCCCAAAAGGGTTATTCTTTTTGGACATATTTTCTTGATTTCCCAACGTAGAAAATGGTGACAGAGTAAGATATTACCCCATATTAGAAAAGTATAATTTTCTGAACCGTTTTCAATTACCTCCCAAGAAAAGGAGAAATGCCCCCTTGTTTTTGGTGTCCTCGAAAACGGCAGAAGTGCCAAAATCATTAAAAATCGTTTCAACCAGATCATTGTCACAAGTCCAAAGTGCTGGAGACACCAATAAGGCACCGTGAGTGATTTCCTTGTTGATAAGCAAATTCAAGTTGTTGTACCCTTGCGTATTCAGCATCCCCAACCTCAACCCTGTTCCGGGTACCCTAGATACCTTCCAACGGTTGTTCCAAAGTTGATTGCTATCAACGGGATCAGCCTTTTTCTTGGGATCACTGAAAATTCTAACACAATTGTTATCCCCCTTTTGGACTACGAAATTGCTAATCGTGGCACTGTTCACTGCCCTTGTTCTCGTCAGGCAATTGTTAACCGCAGATTGTCTTGGTCGATAGTTGTCACCCGAAAGAAACTGGATTATCCTGGCAAAAAGCTTTTCCCTGATTTCTTCCGGCAATTCCCAATAATCTCCATTCAGCATGTATTCCCCAACCTGCGAGACAGAGACCATCTCCTCGGCCTTTTCCCTAATGACATATTCGACCACCTGTCTGGTTTTCTGCAAATTTGATGCAACCCTGGACAGGCCTTCTGCAGTTATTCCGACTTCCTCAAGTTCAGGCATCAAATTCCTGAATTGAATCCTTGTTCGCT
>CAZHIL010000104.1:0-1760 GCA_964532985.1 uncultured Albidovulum sp.
AAAAATCTGGCCATCATTTGCCCTGGATTTTCATCAGATTGTATCGAAACCCTCGAAGAAATTCAGATGGAGGTTCGTGAGGAGTTTGAAATCCACGGGGGGAAGAATTTTGCTTACATTCCTGCCTTGAATGACACGGATGATCACAGTGACCTGATCTATCAAATCATTTTGGAAAATCTTGGTGGTTGGCTGGGTTGAGGAGGTATATACTTCTCTCCCCTGAACCTGTCCTATTTTCCTTTTTCAAAATAGTTTGGATATGTCACCAAATGGTCAAATGCACCCAATTATATGGATTTGATAGCAGAGACCAAATCCTCTAGCAAGTCATCGGGATTTTCCAATCCAACCGAAACTCGGACCATACCATCTGTAATACCCAAACTTGCACGTTGCTCTTCGGACAATCTCTGATGGGTTGTGGTTGCCGGATGTGTCACCAAACTCTTGGCGTCACCAAAATTGTTGGAAATTCTGACTATTTCGAGATTGTTCATGAATTTGAAAGAAGCATCCTTATTGCCATCAAAATCCATTGCAAAAACCGTACCACCCTTGGTCATCAGCCTTTTGGCCACTGCATATTGGGGATGGTTGGGCAAGTGCGGATAAATAACATTGGAAAGGTTTTCATGACCCTCCAATTCCTGACAGATTCTCAGGGCCGAATCTGCCTGGCGATTCGTTCGCAATTCTAGCGTTTCCAATCCCTTGAGCATGATCCATGCATTGAAGGGACTGATGGCCCCACCAGTATGTTTTAGATATGCTTCGAATGGACCACGAATATAATCCTTTGACCCAATCACAATCCCCCCGAGAGATCTTCCCTGGCCATCAATGTGTTTGGTTGCAGAATAAACCACGATATCCGCGCCATTTATACCAGCCTGTAAAAACTGGGGTGATGCCAGTGCATTGTCAGCTATCAGAATTGCATCATTCCGTGCAGCAAGTTTACTGACAAAGTCCAAATCAATTACCTCCAGGGTTGGATTTGAAACAGTTTCAATAAATACGGCTTTTGTGTCCGGGGTTACCTTGCTTTCCCATTGTGAATTATCTGTTCCATCAACAAATTCGACTTCTACACCAAATCTTGGAAGAACATTCTCCAGTATGAAAAGACAGGAACCAAACAGGGCTCTTGATGAAACCACCTTGTCTCCAGCTGACAGGATGGAACATAAGGCGCCATTCACTCCAGCCATTCCCGAAGCTGTGGCAAAGGCATCCTCAAGACCTTCAACGAGAGCCATCCGGTTTTCAAACATCCGTACAGTCGGATTACCATACCTCGAATAGATAAATTCGTTTTCCTTGGACTCGATAAAACGCTCTTCAGCTTGTTCGGGACTATCGTATACAAAACCTTGGGTCAGGAAAATTGCTTCGGATGTTTCGCCGAACTGGCTACGCACTCCACCTCCATGGACAGCTTGCGTTTGTTTCTTTAAGGGTTGTTTTGCCATTGACAAAGGTCGGTTTTAAATTCGTATTGAGGTAGTTAATATAGTTGGAATATTGGTAATTTCATTTCCCAATAAAAAATAATCCATATCACAGAACAGGATCTACTGCAGAGTATAAAATGACGAACACAATTGAATTATTCTACTGGCCGACGCCAAATGGGTGGAAAATAACGATCGCCCTTGAGGAGTTTGGACTCCCGTATAACGTTAATCTCATCAATATTGGCGAGGGAGATCAGTTTGAACCTTCTTTCCTTAAAATTGCCCCGAACAATCGAATGC
>CAZHIL010000105.1:0-2796 GCA_964532985.1 uncultured Albidovulum sp.
TTATCTCTGATGGTGCCCCAGTTGACGATTCCACCCTCAGTGTCAATTCTTCCAATTACCTTGAGGCCCACCTAAGAAAGGTCATAGCCATGATAGCCAGAAAAAGGCAAGTCGAACTGATTGCCATTGGTATAGGCCATGATGTAACAAGCTATTACCAAAGGGCTGTAACGATTTCTGAAGTAGACCAGTTGGCCGGCGTCATGACTGAACAGCTTGCAGAGCTGTTTGAAGCCAATCCCTTACCACAAAAAAGTTCCCGGCAAGGTCACCAGCTTACATTTACAGGGTAATGTCCCAAACCTTTACTGCAAACCCGAACCATCATTTTGAAGATTGGAAATTGAACAACCTTCAACTAGAAATTAAGAAAAAAAATCTTGATGCCTTTCTTGTTCCCAAAATTGATATTTATCGTGGTGAAACACTGGCTGAATGTGATGAGCGATTAGCCTGGCTGACCGGATTTACGGGTACAGCAGGATTGCTAGCCGTAAGTTTGGGCAAGGCAGTACTTTTTGTAGATGGCCGGTATGCCCTGGAAGCCCGAACAACATTACCCGATGTATTTGAAATATGTTCTTTCACGAATAAAGAGATTGTTAATTGGTTGACTGAGAATTTACCTGATGGTGGACAGGTTGGGTTTTGCGGTCTATTCCATTCGGTTTCCGAAGTTAAATACCTGAAAAACAAACTGAAGAAAGTTGGTATTAACCTTGTTTCAACAGGCAATCTTGTTGATGATATCTGGAAGGGAAAACCATCACCCCCGATTTCTGAGATATATTGCTATCCTGAAGAATTGGCTGGTGAAACCCACCAGAACAAGCGTCTTAGCATATCCCGGGAAATCAAGTCATCAGGTGCTTCTGCCCTCTTGATTACAAATCCAGGTTCAATCGGATGGCTATTGAATATTAGGGGCAATGATATTCCGTATACTCCCATTGTTCATGCCTTGGCTATACTGTATTCCAATGGGAACATTGACCTCCTTGTGGATCCCAGGAAATTGCCCCGAAATCAAAATCTTGAAACTGACCGTGGGATAAGGGTTATTCCACACAAGGAATTCGAAACGACTTTGGACACGGTTGAAGGAACGATCCTAATTGATCCAGACACAACTCCACAAAGGTACTATGAAATACTTCGAAATTCCTGTGAAGTTAAACTTCATACCGACCCTTGCCTGGCAGCAAGAGCTCACAAGAACGCAACCCAAATCATGCATTGTAAAGATGTGCAAACTCGTGATGCGGTAGCTTTTGTCGAGTTCTTGTCATGGTTTTTTAATCATCCAAGGCAAACCGATTTGACAGAAATTGATTTGTCTTTGAAGCTATGGGAATTTAGACAAAAACAACCGGGTATCAAGAGTCCTAGTTTCGAAACGATTGTCGGTTCTGGTCCCAATGGTGCGATCGTTCATTATCGGGTCAAGGAAAATACCAATCGTAGATTGAAAAATGGTGATCTGATACTCATCGATTCTGGTGCCCAGTATATAGAGGGAACTACTGACCTGACCCGAACCATTTGTATTGGAACCCCTACTCGCAAGCAAAAGATGGATTTCACTATCGTTCTCAAAAGTCTGATATCCGTATCAGAAGCAAAATGGGAAGTTGGCTCATCGGGAAAATTCATTGATAATTTCGCAAGAATTCCCATGATGGATGTGGGTGAGGATTACGGTCATGGAACTGGACATGGTGTCGGACAATTTCTTGAAGTTCATGAGGGTCCCCACAGACTGTCCAAAAAAAGTACTACACCAATTCATGACAACATTATTTTGTCCCTTGAACCTGGGTTATACCGTGAGGGGGAATATGGTATTCGAATTGAAAATCTTGCATTGACCAGTAATGTTTCCAATGCCAAAAAAGATAATCAACAATACTGTTTCGAGACATTGACATATATTCCCATTGATTTATCGATGATATTGCCTGAAAAATTGACCCGTGAAGAAATTAACTGGCTTAACCGCTATCACGATGAAACGCATTCAAGACTTTATCCTCTACTCAGTACCGCAGCCCAAGCTTGGTTAATGAAGGCCTGTCAATCACTTTAGCAACTCAAGACGTTTCAGGAATGGCAAGAATGCAACACTATAATCCCGACAAGATTGCAGAAGATTGGACAGTTCGCAAAAATGGTATGAAAAGGGCAAATATCAACCAATCCGGTTACCTCAATAAAAAATAAAAAGCCGCCCTTGGGCGGCTTATCCGAAGTCGCGGACAACCCCGGCGGTATAAATCAATAATGGTGCAAAAAAAACTGCTTGTCAATTTCTTTTTTATCTGGATCTGAAAAAACTTATTACAATTTAGGCCCATAAGAGCCCCCTATTATTTTCCCAAAAGGACTCTCGCAGCTGACTTGGCTTCGTCGGTTATGGTTTCAGCTGAAAGCATGCGGGCTATTTCATCAATTCGCCTTTCTTCACCAAGCAGTTCCACCGAAATTCTTGTATCCTGTCCCTTGACGTGTTTTTCAATCTTGAAATGATGTGAACCAAGGGAAGCTACCTGAGGTGAATGGGTTATGGCGACAACTTGTGAATTTCCCGAGAGATCCATCAGTTTCTTCCCAACCGCATCCGCGGTTGCGCCCCCGATTCCACTATCAATCTCATCAAAAACCATACTTACGTCAGTATCCATGTTGGTTAGACAGACTTTCAAGGCCAACAAAAATCGAGATAATTCTCCCCCGGATGCTATCTTGTTTATTGGACCTATGGGTACCCCTGGATTGGTTGATGCCAAAAACTGTATG
>CAZHIL010000106.1:0-3768 GCA_964532985.1 uncultured Albidovulum sp.
TCCTGCAACCATGCCAACTCCGGTAATCTTGAATGTCTCAAGAATTTCCGCATTGCCGAGGAAGTTTTCCTTGATATGTACATCAAGTAGACCGGAAGCCAGAGCCTTGACATCATCAACCAGACGATAAATTATCGAATAATACCGCAACTCAATGCCCTTCTGGGCAGCCATGCTGCGTGCCGAAGGTGTGGCTCGGACATTAAATCCTATAATGTGGGCACCTGAAGAGCTGGCCAAGGATACATCCGTTTCCGTTATTGCCCCAACCCCGAAGTGCAGAACCCTGATCTGAACCTCTTCGTTTCCAATCTTTGTGACCGCCTGATTTATAGCCTCGGCTGAACCTTGTACATCAGCCTTCACAACAAGTTGCAAATCCTTGGTGGGTTTGTTTTCACCTAGATTCATCAGGCTTTCCAGACTAAGTACTGCACCTGCTGAGGAAATAATGTTACGATTCGTACTTCTTCGATATTCAGAAATTTCTCTTGCTTGCGACTCGTTTTCAACAACATTGAGTGTATCCCCGGCTTGTGGAGTTCCATTCAGGCCCAACACTTCCACAGGTACGGATGGACCTGCCGAATTGATCCTTTTGTCCTGATCGCTTATTAAGGCCCTGACTTTACCCCATTGTTCACCAACGACAAAAATATCGCCCCTCTTCAGGGTTCCCTTTTGAATCAGTACCGTGGCAACCGGCCCTCTCCCTACATCAAGTTTGGCTTCAATTACCGTACCTGAAGCGGGTCGATTGGGGTTGGCCTGTAATTCCATGAGCTCGGCCTGAAGAGAAATCGCCTTGAGAAGATCATTGATACCATCACCTTTGGTGGCTGAAATCTCTACATCCAAAACTTCCCCCGAATGGCTTTCCACCACTACCCCATGTTGCAGGAGCTCGTTCCGAACATTATCGGGATTGGCATTGGGCAGATCACACTTGTTAATTGCTACAATCAAAGGTGCATCAGCTGCCTTGGCGTGATTGACTGCTTCTATTGTTTGCGGCATGACAGAATCATCGGCAGCTACAACCAGAACCACAATATCAGTTACATTTGCTCCCCTTTCACGCATGGAGGTGAAGGCAGCATGACCAGGTGTATCTAGGAAGGTAAGTGTTTCACCATCATCGGTTTTGACCTGATAGGCCCCAATATGCTGGGTAATCCCTCCATCCTCTCCCGAAGCCACACTAGCCTTTCTAATGGTATCCAGAAGGGTGGTCTTGCCATGGTCAACATGCCCCATAACCGTAATCACAGGGTTTCTTGATTGAAGATCCTTGGGATCATCCTCGATAGCATCAATTGCATCCTCAACATCAGCATCGGAAACCCGAACCACCTTGTGTCCAAATTCCTCAATAATCAACTCGGCAGTGTCGGCATCAATGGTCTGGTTCTGAGTTGCCATCACACCTAATTTCATAAGCGCCTTGATGACATCCGAAACCCTTTGTGTCATTCGGTTGGCAAGTTCCTGAACCATTATGTTTTCAGGTAATTGAACCTCCCTGACTATTTTCTCCCGGACAATTTCAACGGGTTGGGCCTTGCGTTTCCTTCTTTCCTCCCTGCGCCTGAACTGTGCCTCGGAACGTAGTTGATCTTCTTCAATATCAAGAGCAGTTTTAACAGTTACCTTGGTCGCACGTCTTTTTTCAGAACTTCTTCCCCTTTCTTCCTCGGGGCTTTTCTCCTTGACCTTTCGTTTCTTTCGTGCTTCCGGAGCCTGCTTTGGTTCTTCATCAATCGTTTTTGCCTGTTGAGCCTTTTTCTTTTCTTCCAATAACCTCTTTTCTTCGAGTTTGCGCTGCAACTCTAATTCTTCCTGGCGTTCCTGTTCCCTTTGCCGATGTTCACGAAGAGCCTGTGCCTTTCTTTCTCTCTCCTCGTCAAGCTGCTTTTGCTGTTCGACCTTGGATTCACGTTCAGCTTCATCTTTAACCCGTGCCTTTTGGATAGCTTCGGCACGACGTTTCAGATCCTCTTGATCTGGAATCACTTTCGAAACAGAGGGTGCTTTGGTCTCCTTTGTCTGAGGAGGTCCCCTACGCTGGGGAGGTGGCTGTACGGCTGTGGGTTTTCTTGCTATACCACCTTGCGAGGGTAGAACTACGACTTCCTGTTGTTTTTTACCACCACGGGTGAATACAATATCCTTGTTTGGCGTCCTAGTGGAGGCCCCTGATCGGGGGGTGGATTTTAACGAAAGAGTATTAGTGCCCATTAATTCCCTGTATTTTCAAAATTATGATGCCAAATCTGGCAAAGTCGTTTGAAATCCTTCCATCCTACGGATACGTTCAAGTTTTTGCGCGGTAATTGCAATCCTATGGGCCATGGGCCCATCCTTCACTCCCACATAAATAACCGATTCCTTTCCGAATGCCTCGCCGAGTTCTGTTGAAGACAAACATCGGTAGCGTTTACATGAAACACCCCTTGGAATCAACTTCCGGCCCTGCCGATCCGAACCGTCAGTGGCCTGAACCAAAACCGTTATTGTATTTTCACTAATCCCCAGTCGAACTTTTTCAAACCCGGCTAAAACGACACCAGATTTGCGACCCAAAGATAATATTCCGGTTAGATAATCAACTAATTTCCTATCTATCGTATATAAAAAATCTGTTGGAATTTCAACACTTCTTCGGGCAACCCGTGCAAAGTGATTGCCAGTGGCGGCTTTTTCAAGCGTATCCCGGTCTGGAAAAACCCACATACCACGACCCGACAGTTTTCGATTAATGTCCAGAACGGCAACCCCCTTCGGATTCAAGGTGAATTTCAATAATTCATCCTGGTCGTACTTTTTCCCGGTAATCACGCACCTTCTGATACGAAGGTCATGATTCTTCGGTAGCCCCCTGGTCACTTTCCGCCTCCGTATCTTTTTCACCGTAAATGGCCTGAATATCCTCTGGTTTCATCCATCCGATACTTACCCTGGCAGATGTGATCAGGTACAAGGCATCTTCGGCATTGATATTGAAATCCTCCAAAAGGCCTTTTTCCCATACCTGCTTGCCGCCTATTTCATTGTATCCTCCTGATAACTCCCAATCAGCCAAGGTTGCGAAATCTTCAAGAGTTGTAATTTCATTCTTCACCAGTTCGAGCAACATTTTCGGTGTTAACCCTTCAAACTCCGCAAGGTCGTCCTTCAGGCCATACCTTCTGGCTTCCGCAAGAATCTCCTCGTTTTCCTTGGCAACATAATTTTGAGCCCTGCTCTGCAATTCTTCGGCAATGGCTTCGTCAATCCCATTTAGGGTAAGAAGTTCATCAATGGTACATTCGGCAAGATAATCTATCGAGTCAAACCCTTCGGTTACCAACAGGTGTGCAAAGGTTTCATCAACATCAATGGCTTCCATGAACAGTTTCTGTCTCTGGTTCATGATTTCCTGCCTTTGTTCACGTTCGTAGGTTTCTGTTACAATTTCTATGTCCAATCCGGTTAGACTTCTTGCCAGCCTAACATTTTGACCCCTTCTACCGATGGCAAGTGAAAGTTGGTCATCAGGAACAACAATTGTCGTGGGATTGCCTTGTTCATCAAGTATCCCTTTTGAAACCTTGGCAGGCTGCAAAGCATAGGTTACGAACTCAAACGCATTTTCAGTCCATGGAATGACGTCGACCCTTTCGCCTTGCAACTCATTGACCACGGTTTGTACCCGTGAACCCCTCATACCGACACAGGCACCGACCGGATCAATACTGGCATCATAGGATACAACAGCAATTTTGGCAC
>CAZHIL010000107.1:0-5134 GCA_964532985.1 uncultured Albidovulum sp.
CTCCAGTGTACTAGGGATGTCTCTTGATGAGCTCACAGCCTGCAGAAATTCCACGAAGCAATCTTTCAACAAAAGTGAACAACAAAGCAAGCATCCTGCGGGTAAAGCAAGGTGGCCACATAATTATACCGGAATAATACCGATCCCAGAGCGTTTTCACTGCATGGCGGAACAACGCGCAAAACGGTTTCGTATAAATCTTGAATACGATGATATAGGTGAAGAATTGTTGCTTTTGCGAAAGCAAGCCTATGATTTTTATGGGGACATTTGTCTTTGGAGTGTACCTGGGCATGCAACTATAAGTGGTTTGCGGGGAATTGCTGGAGGTCTTCAGGATTATGGTGATCTCAATGCTGCCCGACTAGCGGCGAAAATCTTGGAAAAAACAAAATGGGATGAATTAATTGCCCCTTGATGATTTTCAAAAGGAAATACTGGAGTTAATTCGTAACAATAGAGCGACGTCCAGCCCTTTTGCAGAAGGATCGGCAATTCAATATCACGGAATGCGATTGTCAGATGATCAGGATATTTTCATCACCGGTGATCCTGAACCTGTTATGCGGATTGATAAACAGGCCCTTGTAGATGCAGGGTTGATTGTACAGGAAACAAAAACCTACACTGGCTTTCGAGAATGTCGAGTAATGAGACCAGGAATATCCACTACGCTGCTCCAATGGACACAAGCACTAAATCTTGAGTATTTCGCTCCTGTTCCTGATCCGGATTTCGGCCAAAGGCTCCATTTCGTTGACCTGGCTGTGAACAAAACTCTGGCTGCTGCCACCCGAATGGAAGAGCAGGATTTCGTTGATCTCTGGATGCTGGACAGACATGTCATGCCTTTGTGGCGCATGGCATGTGCCGCCGGTTCAAAATCACTAGATTTTGGCCCACTCGCACTTGTTGAAAGAATTTCATTTAATTACCTACTTGCGACCACAAAGAATAAAAATCCATCAACAGTTATTCGAACAACAGAAATACTTAAGGGCGAATCTACTGAAGGGCTATTTGCTGCGATAGACAAAGCACGATTGATCTTACCACGGTTCCCTGAGTTATGGTTGGGTAAATTACAACTCAACAACAAAGGTCAACCTATTTTAGATAAAGATCTTGTTGCAACTGAAGGAGAATCATGGATTTTACCAGAATTAAGCGGTGCATTGCCAACCTTTGAGGGTATTGATGATCAAATGGTCGCAGCTCTTATCGCTGAATATGGAGAAGAGGATAACCAGCCTACCGAATCAATTGAATCGCAAGCCAACCAGGATGGTAGGGAGGATTATAGCCCGTTCGACATTCCAGATCCTTTTGCACCACCAAGTCCCTATGACACCTGAATGATTTTGACAACAAATCCTGCCGGATTTACGTATGTACATTTTTCAATAGAAGGTTCTTTACCAAACCATCCAATAATGGTAGATAACAGGTTTTAATCATATTTGGAGGTAAAGATTATGACAGAGAACTTCAAACCACAACCGGGTCAAATTTGCTGGAACGAACTTAATGCCAGTGACCTGGAGGCAGCCAAGAAGTTCTATTCAGAAGTAATGGGCTGGACCAGCCAGGATATGCCAGATTACCAGTACACCCTTTTTCTACACGATGGAGTACCCGTTGCCGGTTATATGGATATCGCATTTATCGCAGATGGTGATCAAATTCCTCCAAACTGGTTTGTTTACTTGACGGTAGCCAATATGGATGAGGCACTGGCGAAGGTAAATTCCAATGGGGGAGCGGTGATGAAAGAACCATTTCATGTGGACAACATGGGTACAATTGCCATTGTTGTCGATGCTACCAAGGCAGTCGTAGGTTTGGTCGAACCCGATTAAAGGTTAGGTTTACAGATTTTCCGCCTGTGGCATCCCAAGAATATGGAACCCACCGTCAACCTTGATGATTTCACCAGTGGTTGAGGCACCATAGTCCGAGGCGAGGTAAACAGCAGTTCCACCAACATGTTCAAGGGTAGAATTGGCACCCATTGGGGCATTGGATTCCGTATGTCGGAAAGTCTTTCTTGCTGACCCTATGGCAGCTCCGGCAAGGGTTTTCATGGGACCAGGGCTAATTGCATTGACCCTGATGCCATCTTTCCCCAGATCATTAGCCAGATACTTGACGGTTGATTCCAAGGCCGCCTTGGCGACTCCCATAACGTTGTAATTTGGTGTTACCCGGTTTGATCCGATAAAGGTAAGGGTAATGATTGAACCACCGGACTTCATCAAGGGTACGGACCGGCGGGTTAGATCAATCAGTGAATAGCATGAAATATTCAGTGACAGAAGGAAATTCTCCTTCGAGGTGTTGATAAAGTTTCCGGTCAGTTCGGATTTGTCCGAAAAGGCAATGGCATGAACTAGAAAGTCCAGACTTCCCCATTTCACATCTATTTCATCAAAAAGTTTATCAAGGGATTCAGGGTTCAGGACATCAGCCTCGACGATAATTTCCGAGTCAATCTGCTCACCAAGTGGAATAACCCTTTTACCCAATTGTTCCTTTTGATAGTTAAGGGCAATTTTTGCTCCGGCCCGATGCATTTCCCTTGCAATTCCCCAGGCTATTGAACGATCGTTGGCAACACCAAATACCAAGCCCTTTTTTTCTGCTAGAAGATTTGTCATGGAAATCAATCCAGAAGTCTACCGAAGGTTAGGGTGGAATTGGTTCCTCCAAAGCCAAAACTATTGGACATTACCGTGTCTAGGTCAACCTCTTCAACAAGGGTAGTTGTGACTTCATTTTCCTTGATGGCAGGATCCAGCTCGGTCAAATTGGCTGAAGCTGAAACGAAACGTTCGGAAAGCATGATCAGCGAGTAAATGGCTTCATGAACACCGGTAGCACCAAGTGAATGACCAGTAAGGGATTTGGTTGAACTCAGATAGGGAAATTCGGAAGGCTCGAACAATTGCCTGATGGTCTCGATTTCCACGGTATCTCCTGCCGGAGTGGACGTTCCATGGGCATTGATATAATCAACCTTGCGACCATTCAGATTGCTCATGGCAAGTTTCATGGACCTTAGGCCACCTTCTCCAGATGGAGCCACCATATCATAGCCATCTGAGGTTGCCCCATAACCAAGAAGTTCGGCGTAAATTTTGGCCCCTCTAGCCTTGGCCCTTTCAAATTCTTCAAGAACAAGTACACCCGCACCCCCGGCAATAACAAAACCATCCCTGGTTGCGTCAAAAGGGCGGGAGGCTGTCTCAGGTGCATCATTATATTTGGAACTCAGGGCTCCCATCGCATCAAACAAACAGGAAAGGGTCCAATCAAGTTCTTCACCACCCCCGGCAAAAACGATATCCTGCAAGCCAAATCTGATCTGTTCGAAACCGTTTCCGATGCAATGTGCCGAAGTGGCACAGGCTGAGGAAATGGAATAATTGACACCCTTGATCTTGAATGGTGTGGCCAGACAGGCTGAATTGGTGGAAGACATGCATCTCGTTACCATAAATGGTCCAATCCTACGGGGACTTTTCTTTTCCTGGACAATATTATGGGCAACATGGAAATTCGAGGTGGAAGGTCCACCTGATCCCATTACCAGACCGGTTCTTTCGTTGGAGATTTCGTCTTCTTCAAGCCCAGAATCTTCGATCGCCTGCTCCATGGCCAGAAAATTATAGGATGCTCCCGGTCCCATGAAACGCAGTTGCCTCTTATTGACATGATCTGCCAGATTTAACTTGATATTGCCATGGACTTGGCTACGGAACCCCCTTTCGGCATATTCTTCGGCGAATACAATACCTGATTTACCCTTTTTCAGTGAATCGGATACCTCTGACAAGGAGTTTCCAATGGGGGAAATTATCCCCATTCCTGTTACTACTACTCTCCTCATGGAAATCTGCTTCTACTATTCCCTAATCTACGGTGAACAACCCGACTTTCATCCCGGTTGTGCGATAAAATTCCTTGCCATCGGCCAGCATTCTTCCATCAGATATACCCAGTTTCAATTTGCGGTCAATGACTCGAGTGAAATCTACACAGTAAGTAAGGAGTTTGCAATCGGGAGTTACCATATCCGTAAACCTGACTTCACCGACACCCAAGGCACGACCACGACCAGGAAAACCTCGCCAGCCCAGATTGAAACCAGTCAATTGCCACAAGGCATCCAATCCCAGACAACCAGGCATGACTGGGTCACCAACAAAATGGCAGTCAAAAAACCATAGATCGGGCCTGATGTCCAATTCAGCCACTGCATGACCCTTCCCATGCAACCCTCCATCGCTTGATATTTCAGTTATACGCTCAAACATCAGCATAGGAGGTAATGGCAGTTGGGCGTTGCCAGGGCCAAAGAGATTGCCATTTGCGCAATCTATCAAACCGTCAAGATCGTATGAAGTAGGGTATTTGGTCATATTTAATGAAAAGATAAGTTTAAAATGGTGAAAGTCGCCGGAGATTCTTCATCAAGAACCAGATACACTTAATCAGATAATAAAAAACACTTAGGATTAAACAGATAAATCAATTTGGCATCAAAGTTCCAACATAAATTCTTTGTAGAAAAACACAACCCCCTAACCGAACAAGACAATGACTACTTGGTTTTGCAAATAGCAAGGTACAGTATAGTATAGCTGAATCGGGAGTGATTCCTGTATTGCGGTGCATTTTTTTCCTTAAGCAGCCTACTTTTTTCTTTCCAGGGATTCCAATTGTCATTGGCAGGGTCCCTTTTCTTCAATTCCTCCACGATATAATCCATGGATTGATCAAATCGTCCCGAATTGAACAACTAACGGAGATCTAGTATGACTTGGCCAGCCGCCAAGCTCCAACTTCACGACCTCTTCAACCGTTCCCCACCATGGGTCTTGTTGGCTACCTCCACATGACCCAAGCCAATCGGCAAGCCTCGGCGTTAGTTGAAGTAATTGCAAATCAGCTACAATTTCTCCCTTGACCCCTCGTCACAGGCCCGGTTCTGCAAACTCCGGATGCCCCGATGACGCGGTCAAAGCCATGATCCTGCACATATCTGCCCCTTGGGAACGGAGCAGAAAACGGACAAAACTTAATTGCTTCCCCCCCCCCCACTTTTGGTAAATTTAGTTATGGCTAATAATAA
>CAZHIL010000108.1:0-2222 GCA_964532985.1 uncultured Albidovulum sp.
GGCAAGCCCCACTCCAATGAGCAGTTCGGCAACAACCACGGTAAATGCAAAAGTCAGGGTAACAGATAGGCTTTCGCGAAAAGCCGGATCGTAAAAGAGGGTTATGTAGTTTTTGAATGCTATGAATTCGGTTTCAGATATATTCTGACTTGGATCCCAGTCACGAAAGGATCCATACATCATATACCCTAACGGGTAGAGCAAAGCGATAGCCATAATTATCGCCCCCGGTGCAATGAACAAATAGGGCGAAAGCTGTTTAGGCTCTGGCGAATCATTCTCAATCCCCTTGCCAAGAATCGGGTCGATGAAAATATCGACCCGGTCAATTGTTATGGTTTTTATTACCTCCAGGTATAGTAACCAGCTTCTTCCATCAATGCAGTGGTTCGTTCGGCCACACCATCCAGGGCTTCCTGAATGTCCAGATCTTCAGTCAAGACCTTGGATAGGGTTGTTCCCAGATCAGCATTGATCTTGCCCCATACCGGGATAATCGGGCGCCAGTCCGGGTCAGCATGCTTAAGGGCTTCCCCGAATGTTGCCATATGTGGGAACTTAGCATTGACATCAGGATCAGCATGGGTTGAAAAACGCGAAGGATTACCACCTTCCATGGCAACAAGCTTGTCACCGTGCTTGGAGGTCAGCCACTGCATGAGAAGGAAGGCAGCTTCCTTGTTTTCGGCATTTTTGGGTATACCAATGCCAAAACCACCTGTCTGGCTACCCCGTCGAACACCCATGGGGTGCAATGCCCAGCCAACGTTACCTACAACCTTGGACTTGCTGGGGTCATTGATTTGCCCGGCAACAACTGTTGTATCAAGGAACATGGCCGTATCGCCATTCAAAAATGAACCCAAGGCTTCACCAAATCCAAATGATGCTGCTCCCTCGGGACCACAGTCAACAATGGTTTTCAAGGCTTGAGCTGCTTGAACACCAGCTTCATTGTTAACGATTGGATTCCACTGGTCATCGAAAATCCTTCCACCCAAAGGCGCAAGGTGCAAAAGGAAGGCATGACTTGCATGGTGTCCCGATGCAGCTCTACTTGACAGACCGCCCATGCCTGGTTCCAATTCAGGAATCTTGCAAGCCAATTCAAGCATTGCGTCATAGGTTTCGGGAACTTCCAAACCATGTTTCTCGAATATATCCGTACGATAGCCCAGTATTGAAGTCTCTGATCCATAGGGAATACCGAACAGCGATCCGGTTTTACCTTCAAGATATCCCTTGTTACCTCCGGCAAAACCAATATTGTAGACATAACCGTCGATAAGATCGTCGGCATCATATGAAGGATCTGCCAACATTGGATTCATGAAATAGCGAGCCAGATTTTCAAGCTGGTCAGCATAGACATAGTCGGCCTTGGAGAAAACCACATAGGCGATCAAATCGTATTCGCCTTCCTCCTGTGCCAACTCCAGGGTCTGCCGTTCACGCATCTTCAGATAGGGAAGCTGGTCAACTTCAACCTCGATACCAGTCTCGGCTGTGAATTGAGGCAGAATCTTCATGACAGCATCAAAATGCGGATGCGCAGGGAAATTAACGATGAGTGTTTCTCCACTGTATGATTCATATGGGTTTGCAAACACTGTTGCAGACATCGCAACTGTCGTGAATACAAACACCACAATGATTTTTAGGGCTTTAAGCATAATATTACCTCCTTGTAATGGTAAGCGATCAAAGTGCTTTTTCAGTTGTGCGGTCAAACAAATGCAAACCCTCAGGCCGGATCGCAAACCTGAGTGTTTCTCCAAGTGCAATCGGTGTTTCCGATTTAAGTTCCACCGTTACATTGATGTTTCCACAGGTGCACAAAAGAACAGATTGTGCACCGATATATTCTGAGACGATGACATTTAGATCAAAAGCATTTTCGTCTCTTGCGTCATGATCATAATTCAGATCACTCGGACGGATACCGAGCGTAATTTGGTTTTTATTTGAGGCCACAAGGGACTTGCGGCTTTCAGGAAGTTTGATTTTGAAGGCATCTCCACAAGCAAACAGCTGGCCATCTTCCTCAACCAGTTCCGCATCCAGAAAGTTCATGGGCGGCGAACCCAGAAAACCTGCCACAAATTTATTATCTGGATTTTTGAACAACTCTTCAGGCGTTCCCTCCTGTTGGATCCTTCCTAAATGCATTACCACGATTCTATCTGCCAAAGTCATGGCTTCAACCTGATCGTGAGTTACAT
>CAZHIL010000109.1:0-2973 GCA_964532985.1 uncultured Albidovulum sp.
GTAATATATCTCAGAAACCGGAGGTGATGGTTTTTCCTTCCAGATATCATCAACAAGATTGCCTGTTGAAACGAGGTTGATGCCAACGTTCTTCAGTTTGTTTTTCAGGTATTTCACTTCGGAAACCGAATGAAATAGACCGCAATACCCGACCTGTCCACCATCAGGAAAATTTTTAGTCAACCATTTAACAATCTTTTTGTTCGTGAAAGAACGTACTTCGAATACATTGGGCAATGTTGTTCTGGCTTCCAGGGCATACCGGCCATCTACAAAAAGTACTGCCTTGCTCAAACTTACGGCTAACAATCCTGCTGTACCCGTAAAACCGGTCAACCAGGCTAATCGCTCATCACACCCTGCCAGTGTTTCACCACGATAAATATCAACTTTGGGAACAAGAAAGGCATCAAGGTTTTTTTTCTTTATTTCCAGTTGAAGGTTTTTCAATTTCCAACCTTCAAAATGATGGCTTGGATTTGCAGTAAAGGTTTGGGTCATTACCCTGTAAATGTAAGCTGGTTGCCTTGTCGGGATCTTTTTTGGGGTATGGGGTTGGCTTCAAACAGCTCAGCAAGCTGTTCAGTCATGACACCGGCCAACTGGTCCACTTCAGAAATCGTTACAGCCCTTTGGTAGTAGCTTGTTACATCATGACCTATACCAATGGCAATCAGTTCGACTTGCCTTTTTCTGGCTATCATGGCTATGACTTTTCTTAGGTGGGCCTCAAGGTAATTGGAAGAATTGACACTGAGGGTGGAATCGTCAACTGGGGCACCATCAGAGATAACCATTAGAATTTTTCTACTTTCGAATCGGTTGATCATTCGGCTATGTGCCCACTCCAAAGCCTCTCCATCTATGTTCTCCTTGAGCAAGCCCTCCTTCATCATCAAACCAAGGTTTGCCCTTGCTCTCCTCCAGGGAGTATCACCATTCTTGTAAATTATGTGCCTGATATCGTTTAATCGGCCAGGGCTTGGATCACGCTCCCCATTGGCCCATTCAATTCTGCTGTTGCCACCTTTCCATAATTTTGTGGTAAAACCGAGTATTTCCACCTTGACCTGACACCTTTCCAGAGTCCGGGCAAGTATGTCAGCGCACATGGCTGCCAGTGAAATGGGTCTACCTCGCATGGACCCTGAGTTATCCAACAACAGTGTTACGATGGTATCCTTGAATTCCGTGTCTTTTTCGACCTTGAATGACAGAGGTGTGGTTGGATTGGCAACAACCCGGGCCAGCCTCCCAGCATCAAGAATTCCTTCCTCTCGATCAAACTCCCAGACCCGGTTTTGTTTGGCCATCAATTTTCTTTGGAGTTTGTTGGCCAATCTGCCTGCCGCTCCCTTATAGGGTTCGAGCTGCTGGTCAAGGTTGGTTCTGAGTCTCTCAAGCTCTTCTATTTCAGTAAGCTCATCTGCTTTGATAATTTCATCATGCTTATTGGTGAATACTTTATAATCTGGATCAGCTTCCGAGTATGAGGTCCTGTTGATTTCAACATCCTGTTCGTCACTTGGGGCTTCTTCAGTCTCACCCAATTCCAGATTATCGGCATCAATTTCCTCGGACGGGTCACCTTCCTGACTTTCATCAAACGATTGTTCGTCAAAACTATCGGAATCCTCAGGCTCCTGTTTGTCTTCATTTTCAACATCAGGCCTGTCCTCATCTGGATCGAGCGACTCTTCGTTGCTCTCCGGTTCAGAATCGTCAGGATCATTTCCAAGTTGATCACCATAACCAAAATCACCTATCAATTGGCGAACCAATCGGGCAAAATCTACCTGATCTGTCAATGCGTCATCAAATCTCTTCAGTGTTTTGCTTCCCTTGGACTTGATTTCTTCAGAATAGAGATTGAGGACATTCTTTGCCTCAGGTGGAAGGGGCTTTCCTGTTACCCTTTCGTGAATGTAATAGGTCAGGGCATCAGCAAGTGTAGCCTGATAAGCCTCCTGGATATTGCCATGATTCTTTTTTTGGGCATCATTTTTGATCTTAGCCGTTATATTTTGTGCAACTCCCTCCATTTGTCGGCAACCCAGAGCTTCACAACGGGCATTTTCCATGGCCGTATAAAGTTCCCTTGCGGTATTGCCGGCAGGTAGGTATTTTTGAAAGATATCGGAATTCTGATACTTTGTCTGCAAGGCAAAACCATCGGCCAGACCCCGGGCAATGGTCAAGGCATTTTTGGATGATTTTACTCCCAGATTGGGAAGTCTGACAATGTCTCCATTTAATCCGGGTGGATCTGCTGAAAACCTGACCGTAATCTCATCTGTCCCTGCAATGGAACGTGTCGTTTCTGTAAGTGCCTTTTTAAAGGAATCCAGGTGATTTTTGTCAATGTCCGCCATAAAGAGGAAACACCATTATTGATCCACCAGCATGATACTACCAATGGACACTGGAATTTACGGTTGTTTCGGGTAATTCTTCTCCAAAACACCGCTGGTAGAATTCAGCAACGGTCGGTCTTTCTAACTCGTCACACTTGTTCATGAAACTTACCTGAAAGGAATAGCCTACATTGCGGAAAATTTCGGCATTGTCGGCCCATGCCATTACGGTACGCGGGCTCATGACGGTAGAAAGGTCACCATTCATGAAGGCTGACCGGGTAAGGTCGGCCACGGAAACCATTTTGGAAATAATCGCTCGTCCCTTTTCGGTATTGTAATGTGGTGCCTTGGAGAGCACAATTTGGGTTTCTGCATCATGGGAGAGATAATTCAGCGTTGCAACCAGGGACCAGCGGTCCATTTGTCCCTGGTTGATTTGTTGAGTACCATGATACAAGCCTGTTGTATCACCCAAACCAACTGTATTGGTTGTGGCAAAAATCCTGAAATGCTTGTGTGGGTAGATGATTTCATTCTGGTCCAGCAGGGTTAATTTACCTTCGGTTTCAAGTACCCTTTGGATGACGAACATAACATCAGGTCTACCGGCATCATA
>CAZHIL010000110.1:0-2588 GCA_964532985.1 uncultured Albidovulum sp.
AAGTTCAACCTTGGCAATCACCAGTTCAGTTGATTGTTTTGCGTTCAGATCGGAAGTATCAATCAAAATCGCCTCTTCAGATTGAATCAAGGGGGCATTTTTTCTGGTAGAATCTCTCAGGTCTCTTTCCACAAGCGTATCAAATACCTCCTGATAGGTTACCTCTTCGCCTTGGTCCAAGAGTTCCTGGTATCTTCGATTGGCCCTGACCTTCTGGCTTGCCGTTATAAAGAACTTTATATCGGCATCTGGACAAATTACGGTACCAATATCTCTCCCATCCAGTATGGCACCCTCACCCTTGCGTGCAAAGTTGCGCTGGAATTCAATCAGGGTTTTCCTTACCTCGGGAATGGAAGCGACTACCGAAGCAATTTGGGATATTTCGGGCGCCCTCAATCCTTCCTGCTGCAAATCTTCAATACTGAGGTCTTTTGCCTCCCGAACGGCATTCAGGGGGTTTTGATCCAATTGCTTTTTGACAAGATTCTTGGCAACTGCCCGATAAACCAATCCCGTATCGAGATAAGGCCAACCAAAGTGTTTCGCTAGGTTTCTTGCAATGGTGCCCTTCCCCGAAGCTGCAGGACCATCAATTGCAACAACAAATGGTTTCTGAATAGTCATTTATGATAGTAAACTGGCATTAATATTTTTGTACCGATTTTTCTCATATCATTAATAGGCAGAATCTTCAAAATTAAAGCAAACTAGTAAGCCATTTGCCATAGTAGGATACACATTCCAGGAGAGAAGCAACTTCATTCGCATCGGCTATGATCATGCCCATGGGTTTCGAGAAGCTTTACCTGTTCAGTAATTAACAAAGAGAGTTTTTGAAAATGTGGAATTCCAGCCAAGAACAAGTTTTTTATTTGTGAATATTTCAACAAGAGATTTTTCAAGTCACTGATCATTGTCTTAGTTTTCAGGGAACTTTTCCAGACAGGTGGCTGACATCACCAACATATGAAAACAAATGAAGCGATTGTGACATTTGAAAATTTTGAACCTATATTTGAGGATGATAAACATTTAAGACACACATGATTTTCCTATATCTGTGGTCAATAATTATTCAGGTAAATTCATTTTCCAGGACACCATTGTATGCATTCAGGTGAACAAAAACCCTTGATAGGATTTCCTTCGTCCAAATTGAAAGGAAACGTTGTTATCTCGGGAGATAAATCCATTTCGCACCGTGCTGTTATACTAGGTGCATTGTCTGTAGGGGAAACCAAGATCAAAGGCTTGCTGGAATCCGATGATGTCATTGCGACTCTGAATGCGGTAAAACTTCTTGGTTCAACCGTTGTACGGCATTCTCAAGGAAGTTACAGCATTTTTGGTGTGGGAACCGGTGGATTCCTTGAACCTGACAATCTCATCGATTGTGGCAACTCGGGTACAGCAGTACGCTTGCTAATAGGGGCTGTTTCAACCAATCCAATAACGACATCATTCACAGGTGATTCCTCTCTTAGGTCCCGACCGATGAACCGGATCATCAAACCCTTGTCCAAATTCGGTACTGAATTCCATGGACGAAATTGCAACCTCCTACCCATGACTGTTGTTGGTACAGATGAACCTGTTCCAATCGTGTATAAACTTCCTATACCTTCAGCACAGGTAAAGTCAGCAGTATTATTGGCAGGTTTGAATACTCCGGGCAAAACCACAGTCATTGAGGAAAAGGCAACAAGAGATCATACCGAGAGAATGCTGAAGGCATTCGGTGCTGGTGTTGAAATCCAGAAAAGTGAGGAAGGAACAGCCATAACCGTTGATGGGTATGCTGAATTGAATCCTCTGGAATTGGAAGTTTCAAGTGATCCATCATCGGCAGCATTTATCATATCAGCAGGCCTGATCGTAGAGGATTCCACAATAACTGTCAGAAACATTGGTATGAATCCAACCCGAACCGGTTTGTTCAAGACCTTTGAGGAAATGGGGGCCAATCTACATTATGAACAGATCGAAAACAATTCTGGTGAACCGTTGGCGCATATTCATATCAAATCATCAGATCTAAAGGGTGTAGAGGTTCCACCCGAGAGAGCACCATCCATGATAGACGAATATCCAATACTAGCAGCTGTGGCTGCAGTTTCTGAAGGGGATACTGTCATGCGAGGAGTCAAGGAATTGAGAGTTAAGGAAACCGATAGAATTAGCGCCATGGTCCAAGGTTTGAAATCCTGTGGTGTGGATGTTACCGAATACGATGATGGCTTTACGGTTCATGGCAAAGGTAGGGGATCAGTCAAGGGCGATACAACCGTAAAAACTCATTTTGATCATCGGATAGCCATGAGTTTTCTATGTCTTGGCTTAACGTCAAATAACCCCATAACAGTGGATGACGGCAGTGCCATCAACACGAGTTTTCCACAATTTACAGATATTATGGCCAATATTGGTGCCAGGATTGAAGAGTTAGAGTCTTAATTTTTGACCCATTGGTAAAAAAAACTAACACTTCAAAGTATAAGAGCTAACTCATTTACATCTCCATTCAGGATGATTCCAATCGATCTTCGTTTGAGGTGTTGTGAATTGCCCATACGGAAGTGTGAATT
>CAZHIL010000111.1:0-1982 GCA_964532985.1 uncultured Albidovulum sp.
AAAATCCGAATTGACATCTTCTATGTTCGAACAATCACGATTGAAAATATACCCGTAAGATGTATGGGTTGTCAGCGGAATAATGAATACCCACCCATGTGGTCGGGCAACGGATCTAGTATAGGTAGGAGATATATATGGACCTTTGCCCGACTGGCCAAAAATGGGTGGACATCGACGAATAATCGCCGTATTGGTAGGAATAAATGAAATGCCCATGTGCTGCTCAGGATTTATTTCCTTAGGGAAACCTCGGGCATCAAAAACCAGATCGTAGCTTTCCGAGGGTTTATTATCAAAATCAACTATTGCACTTTGTCCTGATGTTGTAATGTTCCTGACCTTGGTATCAATATGTTGTGCAACGGTTGCTTCCTCTAGCAGCTCGGTAATCAGATCAGCCGATAGATGATATGAATAACCGACCTGCTGGGGTGTAAAGTAATGGGTAAAATCCCTATTGTTTTGTCCCCAACCCTCGAATGTAACACCATATTTCCGGGTAGCACTCAATCTCAGCTGGATTTGATCATGTGGAATAGTTGTTATTTCATGCAGTTGAGCGACGAGTGACGGCCAACCGCCTTCACCAACCCCAATTACGGGAATCCTTGAGTCATAAATATGATGAAGTTCAATGTCATTGTCGGCTTGAGCAATTTTGGTAATACATGCTGCAGCAAGTGACCCTGCAGTGCCCCTGCCAACAACGGCAATTTTTAGTTCCATTCTTTACAACCCACAGAAAACATAAATCTTCCCAGCCCATAATAACCAATTCTGATAATAGTAAGATTCATGATCAAACTATAACAATATCGTTACATCAAAGCCATTTGAACTTCAGATGCGGTTTCTTTTTTTTTCAGGCAATAAAGCTATCCGATCACTGCCATTTATATTGCTCCAATCTCATGTATAACATCGATTTCAAACTGATTAGATAGTCATCTAGAAAGAATCAAATCTTATATGTAACATAAAAGTTACTTATCCATTTTTTTAAAGTGACATTAAAAATTCAATTGACAGATTTCAAAGTTTCCCCTACATTGTAATTCCAAATATTATACCCTTGATTTAAGGAGAGAATTATGACTGGAGAACAAATGCTGAAGCAAATTGTGGACAAGTCTGCAGCAGATGCTTCATTCCGTCAGCAACTCATGTCTGACCCAAAAAGCACAATATGTGATGAGTTGGGTATCACAATGCCTGAATCAATGTCAATCCATGTACACGAAAGTGACATGCATACAGTACATATTGCACTTCCACCTGATCCGAATATTTCGGAAGAACAACTGGAAGCCGTTTCTGCAGGTTTGTGTTGCTGCTGGTAATCAAATAGACGAACCACATTTTATTCAATTTTTGAGAATCCCTGCTTTTTGAGACAACTGACATCATGGTCATCCTGATGTCATTTGTTACGTCTTATTTCAGCGCCGTTGGAATGAGACATGTCTTATCAAGATATTTTCCCTGGCAGGGATTCTTTTACACCTAAATACCAACTCTAAATCATGACTAATGCTGGTAAACTGGACTTTACCTCAGGGGTCCAAGAATTCCGCTAACTTGTTTTTCTGCTTAAATTGCGATTAATACCATAAACACGTAGGCTTTAACCTTGCTTACGTGCCCATCGGATATAACCAGTTTGATATGGTGGATTCCCCGAAGTATAACAAAGCAACCAGACTTGGAAAAATTCATTTCAGGTTTTGACATCCAACCCTTGAGCGCAAGCAGCTTGTCTTTCAAGACACATTTCTCTTGCCTAAGAGCATCAAGAAAAGAATCCCACAAATCGGTATCATCCAACCAATAACGCCTATCATTTGTGTATCTTTGCTTAACCATGGTGGTAAGGCCAAGATCTTGCCCCAAACCATCTTCCCGTACATCTATATTAATTCCGTATCTTGCAATTTGTGTTCTATCCTGAAGTGATTGAATAGTTTCCTGAACTTTGGAAC
>CAZHIL010000112.1:0-1943 GCA_964532985.1 uncultured Albidovulum sp.
GTGCAATATCAAGTGCTTTTCTGGCCTCCCCCTTTTGAGCAAGGGGATAGCCATCCAAAACTGTACAGGAGGCCGCTGGCGTTCCTGGTGCCTTGATCAGGATAGCGGTTATGGACCCTCCGTACAACCCTCCCTTGTAGACACCCAATAGAAGTAGAATACCGGTGAGGGGTGCCATATAGAAAGTAAATGGCAGAGTTAAGGCTACAGCCATTGGGGTTGTCATTCCGGGAATAGCCCCCACGATGGTTCCAATGATGACTCCAACACCTAAAAAAACCAGATTTTCCCAAATGAAAATCAGGCTAAAGGCTTGGTTTAAGACCTCAAAAATAATTTAAACCCCAGCAAGAATTGAAGAAAGTATTCCGGTTGGAATGGGAATACGAGCAATTTTCAGAAAAAACAGATACAGGGCCATGGGTAGAATTAAGGCAATCCCCAGGATAATCCAGTAGTTCCTTTCACCCGCAATGGTCATGGATACAAAAAGGGCCAGAGATGATCCAAGGACAAATCCCAAAATGTTAAGTGTTCCAGCATATATGATTAGTGTTGCAATGAATAAACTGGTTCGGTGAAATCCTTTAGCATGAAGTGTATACTCATCACCCCATTTCTTACCAAATCTGAAGTAAGACTGAATGATGATTACCACCCCCAGTATTAACAGGACAAAGGCAATTATTTTTGGATAGTAGGATGGGGAGAGGGCGGCATATCTAACATTTTTGGGTTCAACAATTCCCTGAGGTATCAGCCAAAACAGCAAACAAAGGGAAAAACCGATAAAGATCAATCCCGAAACCATATCAGGACCAATTTTTCCCACAATTGAGTTAACTGTACTTTTCATCTTTCCTAAAATTTCTGCTTGAAAGAAACTCAAACTTACAATTAAGGCAGTTCATGCACTCGAAGGCCAGTGTCGAAATAAAGGTTCCTCCCTTTTTTAGTGTATGAGAATCATTTTACAAATAAAAAAATCGCTTCTCTGATTTAGAGAGTTTTATTAGTTCCATTTACACCTAAATAATTTCTGAAATGACCTCCCCGAAAAATGTTTTTTTGGTTGGCAAGATTATTATACCCTTTTGCAGGGGGGATTGGAGTTTAGAATGAGTTTTAGTGAGGTTAGGGAAACCAAAGCAAGAATTAACAGAAGTGAATTGGCTGTACCTGGAAGCCAGTCCAAATTCTTCGAGAAAGCGCTGAACTCCCCTGCAGATGTAATTTTTCTTGATTTGGAAGATGCCGTAGCTCCCGATCAAAAAGCCCAGGCACGAAAAAATATCATTGAAGCCCTGAATGATCTTGACTGGAGTACAAAAACCGTTTCAGTCAGGATAAATGGGCTTGATACTCACTGGATGTACAGGGATATTGTCGATGTTGTTGAACAGGCTGGACAATTCATAGACCTGATAATGGTTCCCAAGGTTGGAACTGGTTCTGATGTTTATGCTTTGGACATGTTGATAACCCAAATTGAAACCGCCAAGGGGTTTGACAATCGTATTGGATTGGAACTTATCATTGAAACCGCATTGGGAATGCAAAATCTGGTCGAGATTGCCGGAGCATCAACACGCAATGAAAGTCTTCATTTTGGTGTAGCCGATTATGCAGCCTCAACCCAGGCAAGAACAACCAATATCGGTGGACCCAATCCGAATTATGTGATTTTGACTGATTCGATGGGAAATGATTTGCGACAGGAACATTGGGGTGACATGTGGCACTATGCCCTGTCAAAAATGGTTGTGGTTGCAAGGGCCAATGGTTTACGACCCAGTGATGGTCCGTTTGGTGATTATTCAGACGCTGAAGGATATAAAGCTGCTGCCTATAGGGCTTCTGCATTGGGGTGTGAAGGTAAATGGGCCATTCATCCAAGCCAGATTGCTCTGGCCAATGAAGTCATGAGTCCCTCAGAAGAGGAA
>CAZHIL010000113.1:0-4125 GCA_964532985.1 uncultured Albidovulum sp.
ATAACCTTGGAATCAACATTTCCCAAACCGGTATCCCGTACCGCCATCTCGGCCAGGAGTCGGGCATGCTCCGGTTGGTAGATGGCCCAGGCCAAAGCCCTGACCGCCATGTCAACCTGGTCCTGATCCGCCTTTCGGAAAAGGTTCATTGCCTCTCTACCCCGGTTTATAAGGGTATCAACCTGTTCTTCCAATTCTTTTTCCTTGTCTGTCAATGAAATTCGCTAATTGTCCGTACGCTTGATTGCCGACTGGGGACTGCGAGAAGTCCTGATTTCTGTCCAAATGGAAGAGATTATGGCCAGACCTCCCAATGCAAGGAGTATTCCCGAGATGGGTCGGCTGAAAAAGCCCATGAAATCGTAGTTCATGAGTTGCATTGATTTGGAAAAGGCTGATTCACCCAAATTGCCAAGAATCAATCCGAGAATTATACCGGCTGGCGAATAACCGGTCGAGCGCATGAAATAGCCCAAAATTCCGGCAAAGAACATGATCCAGACATCAATCATCAGGTTTCGGAGGGCATAAGCGCCAACCGTTGCGAGCAACAGAATTATCGGAGCCAGATACCGGAAGGGAATACGCAAGACATGAACGACCGTCTTGGTTTGAAGCCAGCCCAGCATGACGATCAAAAGATTGGCCCAGAACATGGCTGCAAAGGTGATCCAGACAAGATCGTTTGAATTCTTGAAAATCAATGGTCCCGGTTCCATTCCATGGATTTGGAATATCCCCAAGATCATGGCTGTTAGGGCACCGCCAGGCAAACCCAAGGCCAGAAGTGGTATCATGGCTGCACCGGTTGCTGCATTGTTGGCGGTTTCGGAAGCTACCACACCTTCCATTTCACCTTTGCCAAAATAAGCTTTGCGGGAAGACCATTTTTGCGCTTGGCTGTAACCCAAAAAAGCGGCCAGTGTTGCCCCTATGCCTGGCAGTATACCAGCGAAGAAACCAATGAAAATTGATCTTACCATGGTATAGCGGACTTTCCAGAACTCAACAATCGTGGGGAATTCCATGGAAGCCTTCATCCGTTGCCTTGTACCAGAGGATATAGCCGTTGCCTGAACCAAAACCTCCGAAACAGCGAAGAACCCTAGAATCATCGGAATAAAATGCAATCCGGCGGATAGATAATAGGATTTATACTCCCAATTCAAAATCGACCATTCGCTAAAGCGTGGAATGCCCCCAACCGGATCAGTACCAATGGTTGCAAGCAACAAACCGGCAAAAACCGAGAGCCACCCTTTCCAAAGATTGGCTGATCCAATGGAAGCTGAAACCGCCAGACCAAAAAAGATCAGGGCAAAAATTTCTTGTGATCCAAACGCCCTTATGGCCCAGTTGGCTATGGGACCTGTTGCCGACATCATTAACAGTGCTGAACAAACCCCGCCAATCGCCGAACAGCACACTGCAGCCCCAATGGCCTTGCCAGCCATTCCCTTGACGGTCATCGGATAACCGTCAAAACAGGTGGGTGCATTCTCCGGTGCACCAGGAATATTGAACAGTATTGCCGTGATGGCTCCACCAAATACACCTGAGCAATAAATTACCGAGTAAAGCATGACTGCATGCGTGGGTTCCATGGAAATGGTGAAGGGAAGTATAACCGCCCCTAGGGTAAGCATGTTTACCCCTGGTATGGCACCAAAAAACATTCCTCCCAACAAACCCAATACAAATATGAAAAGGGCTTCCAAATCCCCGAAAAGCATCCAGGTTCCAGTAATGAAATGTTCCATGACCCTTACATCCCTATCCTGGCAACAACGATAATCCAGTTGTTGAAGTCATAAAAGAAATCCCATCTCCCAACAGGAAGGGCAACATAAAAGAAACGGGTAAACACAACCAGAAGCAATAGGTAGGTAACTGCCGTTATCCCCAGCAAGGCCTTGATTGATCTGACCTTGAGCAACAACATCAATGAGATAATGAAAATCGGAGTGATAAAATAGATTCCCATTCTCGGAGCAAAATAAAGATAAACAAAGGGAAGCAGAAAAATTGCTATATTTGTTAATCTGGTTTCCCTGCTAGTCTTGGATTCTACCTTTGCTCCAGTATCTGCTCCCTCTATTGAATCAGCATCCTTCTCGCCTGCTCTGAGGTGCCAAAGCTGGAAAATAAATTGCAGTGTAGCACCTACTCCTAGAGCCAATGTAATGGTAATTGGCCAACCATCGGCATCAAATTTGTAAGCTGCTATTTCCTGACTGAAATTATCAACCTGCGAGAGAGCAATCAATACCAGTAACATCCACATGAGCCATTCGGCTGTGGGCTTGAAATAGACATTCCTGTTGAGGAAAGACATTCTACTCTTGATCCATCCTTGGTTTGGCAGTCAAGGAATAAGGGAGGGTAAAATTACCCTCCCTTACAACCAGTTTTTTTAATTACCAATACCAAGTATCTTGTACATGTCCTGGTAAGTCTTGACAGCATCATTTATGAGTGCAATACTGCCTTCAGTATCCCTGAAACTGTCAATGAGGTGCATATATTTGCTGCGGTTGAATTCCTGATAGTCATCGGTATTGAATCCAGCAGCACAAGCCTCTGAAAGAAATGCTACGATTTCATCAGGTACACCATTCTTGACATAAAATCCTCGGAATCTTGTCAGGGCCTCAAAATCAGCACCAACTTCCTTGTGGGTGGGTACGTCGGCAAAAGCGGAAGGTCGGTCGCCGAAGATGGTCAGGATTGGTTTCATTTCCCCTGAATCGAGAAAACTTCTGACATCACCCGGTTGTTCAAAAAGGACATCAACATGACCGCCAATCAAGGCACCATAGCGTTCAGCTGGTTTATCAAAGGCAATCTGATTTACCTCTATTCCCAATGCCGACTGGAGCTGATCCATGACAACAAGTTCCATGGAACCAATCTTGCCGAGGTTGGCCATGGAAACCGCCCCTGGATTAGCTTTGGCATGGGCTTCGAAACTTGCCCAATCGGTAAACCTATCCTCATCTCCTCTGATGTATATCTGACTGAAGGTGATTTGAGTCATGCACAATGGAATCCAATCGACGGCCGGATTCTCCGAAATATCACCTGCTGCATAGGCTGAAATGGCATTATCGATATGTTCCAGTACGGTATAGCCATCAGCTGGTGCAAGCATGAAATCCGGTATGGCAGATGTTCCACCACCCCCTGGTTTGTTGACAACCTGGAAATCCAACCCTGCTACTTCACCCATGGCCTTGGCCATTGCTCTGGCCAATTGATCTGAACCACCGCCCGATCCAAAGGGTACGATCATCGTCAGAGGTCTTTTACCAAAACCATCTGGAGGAGTGACCATTGTATCAGCATGGGAGGTAACACTCCCCATAAGAAACAACCCCAAACAATAGGCTGCAATGTGTTTAATTTTCATCTTAATTCTCCCAATTTATAATTTCTGATAGTTTAAAGTGTTGTTACCAAAATTATAAAAATCAAGTAAGTCAGATTTTGGAAAAAAATTCTTCCCTTCAACAATTTGAACCACAACAGGACTAAATCCATATATTTCCATTGAAATAGTATTGGTGCTCTGGTTGCTTGATTATCTAGTCGTAAATCAATTTTATAGAGGCTGAATTATGCCACATCCAATACGACCACCTGCCCCACCAATAGGTTGTGTCATATGATCGTCGGGATTCTCGTGAATGATTACTGCCGATCCATCCTCGTCAAGCAGCGCTGGCATGGCGTTGCCAGAAACCGAAACTCTGGTGGTAAAAAATTCCGCACGGGCTGAGCCATCACTTGCAGCATATAGATTTGGTAGATCCCCATTGTCCGGCCCTTCAGGATTCTTAAGACCATGTTTGGCAAGGTTGTGATTAATGTGACCTCCAGCTGCCTTGAAATCCGGATTGCATGAACCCACTGCATGCAGGTGTATGCCATGACCCCCGGGTGATATTCCCGAAACCTCAACATAAACAAGCACCCCATTTGGAGTCTCTTCAAAGATAACCATCCCAATAACCGCGCCTTCAGTATCAATTATCTCGGCTGATGCCATATCTGCCGCCTTGGCTAAAGGCGCTGTAAAAATAACTGCTAACGCGGTGAAAACTAAGAATGCGTTATTCCCTTTAG
>CAZHIL010000114.1:0-2798 GCA_964532985.1 uncultured Albidovulum sp.
CCTTAAGATTGCTACATATCAACCCATTTTTTCTTGAATAATTACAATGTATCACCAATTGGAATCCTTAATATTGGATTTAGAGGAAAATACTATGCAAACAAATCCAATTAACGTTTTTGTATATTGGGACAACTCGAACATCTTTCATGAGGCCCAAAGATTGGCAGAAGAGGATAATGGATCTACAGATGCGCGATACAGGGTTAGGATTCATTTTAATAATTTACTCAATCTTGCCTTAGCAAACCGAACATTACAATCAGCTTTTGCAGCAGGTTCAATTCCGCCTGATCTACAGAATTTATGGAATAGATTGGAGAATGAGGGAGTAGAAGTAAGACTATTTGACAGAGGAAATTCAAATCTGGGTGAGCAGCAAGTTCCCGATGGTTGGCTTCGAGAAGGAATGCTAGAAGATGCTCTTCGAAATGATAAAAACCCTGGAATCGTAGTTTTATTGACTGGTGACGGTTCTGGGTACAGCCAAGGGAGTGGGTTTCATACTGCTCTTGAACTTCTCCATGAAAAGGGGTGGGGAATAGAATTACTTTCATGGAGACATTCTTGTAAGAGATTGATGCGAGAGTGGGTTGAAAGAAACGGTGTGTTCATTGCCTTGGACGATTTTTATAATTCAATTACCTTTCTTGAACCCTCGCGACCAGGTCAACCTCTTGCACATCCACGTGATCCAGAACAATTGGATTTAACACGTCGGCCAACTGCCAATATGGGTTAAGCAAAAAAATATATCCATTTATTCTAGAGGTACCTGAATAGCTACCTATTTAAACAACTGAACGTATTTATTGATCCTTTTCGGACCATGGATTATTCAGATTGACACTGATCACACAGGCCGTGAATTTCAAAATTCCAACTTGATGGAGTAAAGGTATTATTGGCCACACAGTTTTTTATAGTCTCTGTCAAATCACTCATATGAGTCTCAATAACCGTACCACAATCATCACATATCAAAAACTGCCCACCATTAGGGCGATGTCCAGCTTGGCAAACTACATAAGCATTAAGACTTTCAATACGATGAATAAACCCTTTTTTCTGCCAAAATTCGATAGCACGATAAGCAGTAGGCGGTTTGGGAGACTGAATGACTTTACCAAGCTTTTCCAGAATTTTGTAAGCTCCCAAGGGTTTGGAACTAGTAGCAATGATTTTGAGAACCTCTATTCTTGGTTTTGTTAGACGTTCTTTTTGTTGTAAGCAGTATAGTTTTGCTTGATCAATAAAATTTCGCTGTTGCATATCACGATTGTGCATAATTTTTAATGCTTTTACAGAGACATATGTTCACTTTGTTCCTGATGCTTGAGACAATAATCCCAAAATGATGAGTTATCAAGGCGCATTAGGACGGAAGGACCATTCAAAGCAGCGTCTGGAGTACGATGTAGCAAGCCATTAGGACCACCCCGAAATACAGCCACATCCCATTGATTCAAAAATTGTATTGCAGATCGATCCTTTACAATCTTTTTATTGGGCTTCCCAGTTGCGAAGGCTTCACGATCAGCAGCCTCATCTGGCAGCCATTCTGTACCTTTGCCAGTATATGTCACAAGCATTCCTAGTGGCACATTATCAATATGGTATCGGCGACATCCACGACTTGACCCAAGCCAAAAAATTGATACCTGTTTGATCAGGGATTACCTTGCAGCACCGAATATTTATTTGAAAGTGCATGATCCTTTCCCTGCGTGGTTCCAACTGGCAACATAAAAAAAGTTCCTGTTTTTCTGTTTCCAAACAAACTCAGAAAGGGACTAGAGTACACAATTAGTAATATAGTTTCTCAAGCATGATTGAGATCATGCCGATGGTAGAGTTCAAAAAAATCATGGAAATGGAGTATTACGGTTGCTTTTCCTTGCTTCCGTGGTGATTGTATTGGAAATTCATACTAGGGATTGGAAGATTCAAACTCAAAGGCTTTCAGTATGCAGAAAGCCTTGCAGCAACTTTATATTCATCCCAAAAAGATTATTTCCGAATTTTATTCTGATAATCCCACCCTATAAAATCTTGATATCCGTAATTCTCAAACCGATTGGTTAATTTGATATTGGATTAAATCGTATCAACTTGAACAATCCATGGTTAGATTTGCGTGCTGTTATGTTTGTGAAATAACCTTGGCAGCTGCCTCCAAAGCCCCTGTACCTCTCGCCACTCCCAAATGTTCAAATCCTGCTTCTATTGAACCCAGTAGACCCAAAATCATATTGGGATTTATGTGACCCATATGACCAATCCTGAAATACCCTGTAGATTGGGGATCCTCAGTGGTTCCCATACCCAAACCTATCCCCAGAGTCAGGCCAGCATGAACTCGTGTCCACTTCCTCAACAATGTTCCATTGGGAGGCAACAACTTAATGGTGGATACCGAATGGCTTCGGGAATGTTTGTCCCTGATATTCATTTCTATCTGGCCTTTTGAACTCCAGGTATCAAAAGCAGCCCAGATAGCCTCTGCAATAATTCCATGTCTCCTGAAGACCTGTTCCAAGCCTTCTTCATGTAGAATCATGTTAAGTGCCTCTTTGAGTGCAAAAAGATTGTGTGTTGGGGCAGTACCACAAAACAACTGGTAAAACTCCTCGGGATTCACCCTTCTTTCCCAATCCCAATAAGGCGTTCGGAGATTTGCATTTTTACCAGCCTCACGTGCCCGTTCATTAAAGAAAATGAAGCCTAGACCCGGAGGTGTCATCAACCCCTTTTGGCTACCGGTTATCATTACATCAACATTCCATTCGTCCATGTAA
>CAZHIL010000115.1:0-4664 GCA_964532985.1 uncultured Albidovulum sp.
GAAGTATAGACTTCAGGACCATAGGCGTATTCCATGGCGGATTTTACCTTTTCGATACTGGCAGGGTCATCCTGATTGCTATCGTGATATTTCAGCGATTCATCAATGACCTTGCCCAAGCCCCTCGATGCCCAACCCATATGGGTTTCGAGAATCTGGCCCACATTCATCCTGGAGGGAACTCCCAATGGATTCAGGACAATATCGACTGGTGTTCCATCCTCAAGGAAAGGCATATCCTCCATGGGAACAACCTTGGAAACAACCCCCTTGTTACCATGTCGACCGGCCATCTTGTCTCCGGATTGAAGTTTCCGCTTGACGGCGACAAAGACCTTGACGACCTTGAGGACACCAGGTGAAAGGTCATCACCTCGCCTGACCTTGGCCACTTTGTCCTCGTATCTTTGTTCAAGTGCCTTTAGCTGGAGCTGGTATTGTTTCTCAAGACCTTCGCGATTCTTGGAGGTTTCCTCATCATCAAGGGCCAGTTTCCACCATTTGAACTGCTCGATCTGACCAAGCAATTCCTCGGTAATGATGTCTCCCTTTTTGAAGGGTTTGGGGCCCTTGGCAACAACCTTACCGATAATCAGACTGTGCAACCTCTCGAAAATGGTTCGTCTGAGAATGGCTTTCTCATCCTCGTGATCCCTGGTAAGCCTGTTTATCGCCTCTCGTTCGATCTGGATCGTCCGCTCGTCTTTCTCAATTCCATGTCGATTGAAAACCCTGACTTCCACGACAGTACCAAAATCGCCTGGAGGCAGTTTCAGGGAGGTATCCCGAACATCTGAGGCTTTTTCACCAAAAATGGCTCGCAAGAGCTTTTCCTCTGGAGTGATCGGGGTTTCACCCTTGGGGGTAATTTTACCGACAAGAATATCACCACCCTTGACCTCAGCACCAACATAGATAATTCCGGCCTCATCGAGATTACGTAGGGATTCCTCACCCACATTGGGAATATCCCTGGTTATTTCCTCCGGACCCAATTTGGTATCCCGTGCCAAAACGGAAAATTCCTCAATGTGAACCGAAGTGAACACATCATCCTTGACAATCCGTTCGGACACAAGGATGGAATCCTCAAAGTTATAGCCATTCCAGGGCATGAAGGCAACCAGTACGTTTCGGCCCAGGGCCAACTCACCCAAATCGGTGGAGGGGCCATCGGCAATGACATCTCCCTTCAGGACATAGTCTCCCACATTGACCAGAGGTTTCTGGTTGATGCAGGTATTCTGGTTGGAGCGCTGGAATTTCCTCAAACGGTAGGTATCAACTCCCGGATCGGTCGGATCATCGGCCACGGCATTGATAACAATCCTGGTTGCATCAACCTGGTCGACAACTCCTTCCCGCTTGGCAACAATGGCAGCACCTGAATCAACAGCCACTTTTTCTTCGATACCGGTACCAACAAAGGGTGCCTCGGCATTCAACAGGGGAACAGCCTGACGTTGCATGTTCGAACCCATAAGGGCCCGGTTGGCATCGTCATTTTCAAGGAAGGGGATCAATGAGGCCGCAACCGATACAAGTTGCATGGGAGATACGTCAATCATGTTGACGGTCTCCTTGAGACTCATCTTGAATTCGCCATCAATCCTGGTGGAAACCAGATCATTTATGAAACGATTTTCATTATCCAGCCTGGCATTGGCCTGTGCAATGATCTTTTGGGATTCATCCGTAGCTGAAACATACTCATAATCGTCGGTAACCTGGCCATCCTTCACGACCCGATAAGGTGTTTCAAGGAAGCCGTACTTGTTGACCTTGGAATAGGAAGCCAAGGAGTTGATCAGCCCGATATTCTGACCTTCAGGTGTTTCCACCGGACAAATTCGTCCATAATGTGTGGGATGCACATCCCGTACCTCAAAGCCGGCACGTTCCCTGGTCAGACCACCGGGACCCAAGGCTGAAAGACGCCTTTTGTGGGTGATTTCCGAAAGGGGATTGGTCTGGTCCATGAATTGGGACAATTGCGATGACCCAAAAAACTCTCTTATGGCTCCTGAAAGCGGTCGAGGATTGACAAGATCCTGGGGTATCTTCTTGTCAATTTCAACCGAACCCATCCGTTCGCGAATGGCTCTTTCCATTCGTATCAGGCCAATGCGGCACTGATTCTCCATGAGTTCACCAACTGACCTTACCCGCCTGTTGCCCAAGTGGTCAATATCATCTATTTCACCCTTGCCATCTCGCAAATCAACCAATCTTTTCAAACAGGCAATGATGTCACTCTTTTGAAGAGTTCGAACATTTTCGTTTTCGTCAAGATTTAGCCTCATGTTCAGCTTAGCTCGACCGACCGCTGACAGGTCATATCGTTCGGAATCACTGAAAAGCTGATCAAAGAGCGCTTCGGCATTTTCCGGTGTTGGCGGTTCGCCGGGACGGAGTGAACGATAGATTTCCAGAAGCCCTGTCTTGCGGTCATAACATTTGTCCAGGAACATGGTATTCCGGATGTAGGGACCTATGGATAGGTGGTCTATTTCCAGCAGGGACAATTCTTCAAAACCCTCATCAAGGAGAACACGAAGCAATCCTCCCGAGGGATTTCCATTCTCATCGAATTGACAGGACAGTTCATCACCGGCTTCAGCCAACACGATACCGGTTTCCTCGTCGATCATGTCCTTGCCGATATATCGATCCGTGATGCGGTCGCTGGCAACCGCAACTTCAAGCTTTCTATCCTGTTCTTCAAATCCCTTAACCATTTTTCTGGTAATGCGGGATCCGATCGGTACAACAACCTCACCGTTTTCACTGTCAAGAATATTGTCCTCGACATTGATCCCGATCTTTTCCTGATAGGCAAAATCGGTTACCCATTTCAATTCCTCGGGAATGAAGTTCACTACAGTTTCACCCTGATTGGTGCCTAGTTTGATCGGGACACTGTAACCCCCAATCAGGGTTCCGTCCTCGCTACTGGCAGGAATATCCGGAGTTTGGTCTGTTTCTTCGCTCTTCAGCCTATCGGCTTTCCGCTTGATCGTTTCCTCAAGTTCAACGAGTCCATAAAGGAGTTCATCGGCATTGAGTTCGAACTCGTTGTTGTCCAGATGAATGCCCAACTCCTTGGAAACAACCAAATTGACTTCATTGCCAGAACGATTGGAAACCATACCCGAATCGGCATTATAGATATTGAAGGTCGGTACCCTGAAGCGCCAGACTTTCTTGAGCATGGTTACCAGTAGTTTACGACCACCGTCAGAAAATTCACTGGCCAGATTGTCGGTACCCACCAACTCGGGACCAGATGCCTTCTTTTTGATGGAATTTTTTTCACTCTTGGAAGCCAGGGAATCGTTGTAAACATACAGTTTGATCTCTTCGGTGGAGGGGTCTTCCTTTTTCTTCGGGGCAAAATAGGCCAGTATCTGATTCAATGGAATCAGAAGGGACCAATCCTCAAGGTCTTGGATATTCTTGTATTTTGCAGGGGTCAATTTAACTCCTGCCTTGGCTAAAACTTCATCAGTATGATAATTTACAATGTTGAAGTTTGGTGTGACCCTTTGCCACCTTTGGGGATTGAAGTCTTCGATGAGATAGTGACCACCGGGACTTACTTTCCGGCTTTTGGGAGTTGACTGCTGTCGAAAGCTGCTTTCCAGGTACTCAAGGTAGTCCTCATCGATTTCATCGGCCTCACCGGCCCTTTCCAGGGCAGTGGAGAGATTCCCCTGATCAAGGCTGTCATGCATGATCCTGAGTTTGGTACCATCAAATTCATCACTCAACTTCTTAAGTCGATAGGTTGAAATCTTTTCACCGGCAGGAGCAACGATTTCCCCTGTTTCAGGTGAAATCAGATCGTAATTGGGTACGACATTGCGCCAATTGTCCCTTTGGAAGGTAAATTCCCAGGTTGCGGGTTTTCTCCGCAATCTGAAACTGGTGGAATCATAGAAGGATTCCATGATGCTTTCCTGATCCATGCCAAGTGCAAAGAGAAGGGTTGAAACGGGAAGTCTCCTTTTGCGGTCAACCCGGGCATTGATCAATTCCAATTCGCCAAGCGCCTTGTCTTTTTTCAAACCGAATTCAAACTCAATCCAGGAACCTCTTCCAGGAAGAATCTGACATGTATAAAGACGCTTGCCAGTTGCATGGGTGGTGTAATTGAAAAAGACCCCGGGGGAACGGTGCATCTGGGAAACTACGACCCGTTCGGTACCATTTACAATAAAGGTTCCGTTGTTGGTCATGAGGGGGATATCACCCATATAGACCTTTTGTTCCTTGCTGTTCCGGAAGGTTTGGTTGCCGGTTTCATTGTCAACATCATAAATGTTCAGAAGGAGTTTGACCTTCAATGCACCGGCATAGGTCATGTCCCTTTGTTGACATTCTTCGACATCAAACTTGGGTTCTTCGATTTCATAACCCTCAAAGTACATTTCGGTCATCCCGGAGGCATCCCTGATCGGAAATACAGATTGGAACACTCCCTGAAGTCCCATACCATCTGTGTGCTCTGGTCCTTCACCGGAATTCAGGAACAGGTCATAGGATTGTTTCTGAATCTCAATCAGATTTGGGAGAGGGGCGACAGCGTTGATTTTTTGGTAGGACCTTCGGTATCGGTTGCCACTAGACTTCATCTGCTTCATTGAGTTTACCCTTATATGATC
>CAZHIL010000116.1:0-2422 GCA_964532985.1 uncultured Albidovulum sp.
CAGTGGGCAGAAACTTCTTGAGAAGATGCCACTCACTGTCGGTCAATTCATGACGCCTGCTCGACATCAAAACCTCCATTTGTTGTATATTTGTCAATGTCATAATATAACATGTTTTGAATTATTTGGGTACACACCCTAGTTAATTGACACAATTTAATGGGGGCAGGGCCAAACGAGAATTATCGGTGTCCCTGGCTATGGTTTCCAATTATTCCCTTGCGAAGTTTGAGAAAAGTAACTCCAGATGGATAGCAGTACATTCAAAGACAAAGTCTCTGTCTGACCTAGCAACCAATACCTCAATGAAGTAGTGCTGCCCTTACACCAGAATCATCTTCCATCAGTGATAACTTTGTTGGAATGGTATTACTTGCAATTCAAGTCTAACTGTAAATGATGGAACTGAAATAAAATATTCCTAACTAACTATTTCTATCCATTCTGGGCTACAAATTTGACGAATAGTCGAATACCCTTTGAAACCTTGATATGGCTGATTTAAATATTTTCATTGATTTCCATGAACTTGAATACCAACTAGAAATCAAATCTATCCACAGTTAAGCTTATTCTAAAGTCTCAAAATGAAAACCAAGGATGTTAGACCAGAATGTTTTCAGGAAGTAATTCTGAACCTTCAGAATTATTGGGCGGATTATGGTTGTTTGATATTACAACCATACGATATGGAAGTAGGTGCTGGTACCTTTCATCCGGCCACGACATTGAGATCCTTGGGGCCCAACCCATGGAATGCTGCCTATGTACAGCCTTGTCGAAGGCCTACCGATGGGAGGTATGGTGATAATCCCAACAGACTCCAGCATTATTACCAATACCAGGTTATTCTGAAACCATCTCCAAGTGATTTTCAGGAAATTTATCTGAAATCATTGGAAGGAATAGGGATAGACATGAGGTATCATGATATTCGCTTCGTTGAAGATGATTGGGAAAGTCCAACACTGGGAGCCTCAGGACTGGGATGGGAAGTCTGGTGTGATGGCATGGAAATTTCCCAATTCACCTATTTTCAGCAGATGTGTGGAATTGAATGTAATCCTGTTTCAGGAGAACTTACCTATGGATTGGAAAGATTGGCCATGTATGTCCTGGGGATAGACCATGTAATGGACATGCCATTCAATCGGCAGGGAACTCCCTTTTCAAAAACCTATGGCGATGTATTCAAGCGATTGGAAGCCGAATATTCAAGGTGGAATTTTGATGCCTGTGATGTTGAAATGACCCATAGACATTTCGAAAACGCCGAAACCGCCTGTAAAGAAATACTATCACAGCCTGAGGTGGATGCAAAACTGGGACACAAGAACCTGATGGTACATCCGGCCTATGATCAATGCATCAAGGCCTCGCACCTCTTTAATCTTTTGGATGCTAGGAGAGTGATTTCCCCAATTGAAAGGGCTGCAATGATAGGAAGGGTTCGATCCTTGGCAAAACAATGTGGTGAGGCATTTCTAGCATCAGAATTAGAGGAATGTACCACAAATCCTGACACGGAATAATAACAATATTGAAATAATGCCTGATTTATTACTCGAAATTTATACGGAAGAAATTCCTTCAAGTATGCAAAAACCACTGGGTGAACAGCTAAAATCCCGGGTGATGGACGAAATCAAGGAATTTAAGCTGGAATTTGGGCAGGCCACTAGTTATTCCACACCTCAACGAACCATCCTGCTCATTGAGGATTTACCTTGGCAGAGTGATCAACAAACAATTGAAACAAGAGGACCCAGGGTAGGTGCTCCTGAAAAAGCAGTGGAAGGATTTTTGAAATCCAGAAACAGAAATTTTGATGATCTTGAAACCAGAACTGTTGGAAAGGCTGAATATTATTTTCTGACAGAGGTTGTTCCTGGTTCGGCTGTCAATGATATTCTCCAGAAATCAATCAGTTCTGCCTTGACTAGAATGTCATTACCCAAATCGATGTTTTGGGGTTCAGGCAGAACCAAATGGGTTCGGCCTATACAATCACTGCTCTGTATCTTGTTTGATAAAGAAAAAAAGGAAATCGTTCCATTCCAATTTGCAGGGTTGCAGGCAGGTGATATTACCTATGGGCACAGGTTCATGGCTTCAGGAGAGTTATCAATAGACTCTTTCACGGATTATCGAAGTAAATTATTGAATTCATTCGTAGATATAGATCCTAATTCCCGTAAGGATAGAATATTAGAGTTGATTCAAAACGAGATTAACAAGGATTATCCAAACCTTGGATTGGTACATGATGAAGAACTGTTGGAAGAAATTGTTGGATTGATTGAATGGCCAGTTCCAATTGTCGGCGAGATCGGGGAATCTTTTCAAAACCTGCCTGAAGAGGTCCTTAAAACGACCATTAAGGTTCATCAAAAGTACCTTTCCCTAAGGAATGCCAATAAGG
>CAZHIL010000117.1:0-10751 GCA_964532985.1 uncultured Albidovulum sp.
CCCATAAGCAGGCTGATACAATTTCATCACAGGGATTTTGCTTTGGTTCTGCTATTTCAAGTTCAAAACATTGGCTCTTCAACATTTATTGTGGGAAAATAAATTTCTTCAAGAAACCGCCAGATTATAAGCAATCCTTGCGTTATCACCCAAAATGGCCTGACGGTCTTTGTCAGTTAGATTTTCAAGTAGTTTGTGGGTGACTTCAACCCAATTGTCATAGCTTGCTGCAAGTGTACAAACTGGCCAATCACTACCCCAAATGAGTCTTCTGGGGCCAAATACATCCAGTAAATGGTTCACATATGGCCTCAAGTCATCTATTGTCCAGTCTGCACCTGCCTCTGTCACCAGCCCTGACAGCTTGCAAAAGGCATTTGTCTCAGATGCCAGTTTCTTCATGTTCATTGCCCAATCAGAATATTGCCTGCATTTGATCTGCGGTTTGGAACCATGATCAATAACCACTCGCATCCCATTGTGTTCTGTAAGGAGCTGCAACAAATTGACAAGGTGCCGTGGCAATGTTAACGCATCAAAAGTCAGATCAGCGGCTATCAAGGCCCTGATTGCAGGCTCCAACCTCTTATTAAGTATCCAATTGTCATCATCGATGTCCTGAATCATCGGCCTGAGTCCAACTAGGGAAGAATTTTCAGCAAGTCGAAAAATTTCTTCAGCAGAATTCGGGCTTTCAAAATCAACCCAACCAACAACCCCTTTTATGAAAGGTATCTTTTCAGCAAGCTTGAGCAGAAATTCTGTTTCAGCAACTGTTGGAGCAGCCTGCACAAGTATTGTACCGGAAATGTTATGCCTCGAAAGAAACGGCTCGATGTCTTCTGGTAAGAAATCTCGAAAAATTGTTTCAAGTTTGGGATTCAACCACCCATAGTCACCCCTAGCCAACTTCCAAAAGTGTTGATGGGCATCTATTCTCACTAGCCAATGACACCTTTCTTGAGAATGATGTTACCGTAAAGCCGACGCTCCCCGGTTAGAACTATGGCAAAAGCCTGTGACGCTCTTTCGTAGAATTTGAACCTCTCCAAACTGCTGATGGTTGCTGGGTGATCTGCGTGCTTGTTTATGATTGATTGAAAGTCCTTCACTGCATCTGGAATAACCTCTGGTTTATCAACGACTTGCATTGAAATTGCCGGATCGGAAACAAACGTATCCAAAGGCATGATGCTTAGTACTGCTTTCAAAACGACACTTGTACTCAGCCCGTCAGCACGAATGCATGTTGGTCCACAACTCACACCTGGATAATTTGCGTCAGCTATGACTATATCATCGCCATGCCCCATCGAGGCCAAGGCAAAAAGCAAATCAGGGGACAATACGGGGTCAATATCACGTAACATTTATCATCTCCTTAGAAATTGGACTATCAGGTCGAATCAAGCCTTCTCCTCGTAGATTTGACCAAAGGGTTGCAGGTATTGGGCGTTCAAGGACAGAAACGTTTTCTTTTACCTCATAAGCGTTAGCGGCACCTGGAATAACTGTCTTCACTGCCGGGTGTCCAAATACAAATTGGAGTGCAGCTTCAATTAAACGTACACCATGAGAATGGCACACTTTTTCAATCTTGCCCACTAGATTTATAATATCCTCTGGCGCATCACTATAGTTGTATTTTGCTCCTGCAACAGGGCCGGTAGCAAGAATGCCCGAATTATATGGCCCTCCGAGAATAATGCCTATATCCCGTTCAAGGCAAGAAGGGAGGAAGGTTTCCAGCGCATCCTGTTCAAGAAGTGTATAACGGCCAGCCAGCAGGAAACAGTCAAAATCTCCGAGGTCCATCAGTTTTTGGCAGACCTGCCATTCGTTGACACCCACACCTAAGGCCAGAACATCTCCAGCATTCCTAAGCTCTTCAAGTGCCTGATACCCTCTACCTTCAAACAACTCACGCACCTTGGCAGCACTGGCTTCCTGACTGCCATGTGTAAAAATATCTACATCATGAACGAAAAGAATGTCTACCCTTGAAACTCCCAATCTTTCTTTGCTGGTTTCAAAGGATTTCATCACACCGTCGTAAGTATAGTCATAGACAATCCGTTTTAGAGGGACATCAACAAAGGCTTCTGGAGTTACCTCATCAGGAGTACAATCTTCAAGAAGTCGACCAACCTTGGTTGATAATCTAATTTCCTCACGCCCAAAACTCTGGATGGCTTGATTAAATCTCATCTCTGACCTGCCGAGACCGTATTGTGGTGCGGTGTCAAAATATCGAATACCTGCTTCAAAAGCTGCCTCAAGAGCCGATTGAGCATCGTCTTCACTGATCTTTCGGTACAAATTTCCCAAAGGTGCACCACCAAAGCCCATTCGGGTTAGATAAACCGGTCTGCGTGTTCGAGAATTGAGAACTTTTGTATCGCTTGCCTTCATTTTATCTGAACAATCATTGAATTCTATTCTTCGGTGGTCAAACTTGAAACAATTCTGGACGCAGTTTCTCAAGTGGTTCCAAGTTTTTGACGAGCTGTTGAAGATGTAACCGCATCGCATAGACAGCAGAATCTGGATTGCCCACTTGGATTGCCTCCAGGATGGCCTTATGCTCATTGATTGTGTTTGCAATGCGCCCAGGCTCCGGTAACAAAAGTAGACGAGCCCGTCGGACTTGGGTAGATAGCTTTTCCAATGTTTCCGGAAGTGTAGAAACACGGCAGCATTCCAGAATAAATAGGTGAAACTCTTCATCAAGCCGATAGAAACTGTTTAAGTCTTCATTTTCAACAAACAATTTCTGTTCATGCAAGTTGACCTCAAGCTTGTCGATCAGTTCTTGGCTACGATGCTTTGCCGTGTAAGAAACTGCTGCAACTTCCAAGGCCTCGCGTAGAAAGGCTTCATCTCGAATTGATTGGAGCGATAGCTTGGAAACACGTGTTGCCGATTGTGGAATTATTTCAACGAGGGACTCGCATTCCAATCGTAGCATCGCATCGGCAACTGGGGAACGCGAAACCCCAAATTTCTGACAGATTGGTTTTTTGCGGATGATTTCACCGGGCTTGAAGTCAAGAGATAAAATTGCTTCACGGATTACTCTGTAAACACGCTCACCAGGTGACTCAGAATGGTATCCTTTCAGAGAAATCTTGTTGTAATCAACCAACTGGGAAAGTTGTGTGGTCATTTTCTTCATGCAAAAGTAATTTGACAAGCATAATCTAACATGTTAGTTATCATCACACTTTTTTCAAGTTTGATGATCCAATTGTGATACCAAAGCATAAAATAAATGACAATGGAAAGTAGAACCGTTATCCAGTTAAACCATCAAGATAATATCCTTATTGCCTTGCATGACCTCACCAAGGGTGATCATTCAGGTGGACTAAACTCCACCTTGAATACTTGCATCAAACGTGGTCATAAACTTGCGGCAAGGCCAATAGCTAAAGGGGAAGCTATATTGCGTTATGGGCAAATAATTGGACAGGCAAAGTGCGATATTAATGTCGGAGAACATGTCCATGTCCATAATCTTGGAATGAGCGAGCACAAGCAAGACTATGCATTCTCAACAAAGGCCATTTCGCTTCCCAAAATTGAAACCAAACGCACGTTCATGGGTTACCATCGTAGTGACGGTAGTGTTGGAACCCGCAACTATGTTGGTATTATTACCACAGTAAATTGTTCGGGTTCCGTGGCTCGCTTTATTGCAGAAGAAGCTGAGAAGTCAGGCCTGGTGGATGAGTTTGAAAATGTCGACGGTGTCGTACCAATCGTTCACGGTGGGGGTTGTGGATTATCTGCGAAAGATGAGGGTTATGCTACTCTTTTTCGTACCATTTCCGGCTATGCGCAACATCCCAACTTTGCGGGAGTTCTTTTAATTGGCTTGGGTTGTGAAGTCATGCAGATATCCGATCTTGTCGGTGGCCGGGCAATTCGACCCGATGGCGAACTCCGCTACATGACCATTCAAAATGAGGGAGGTACCAAACGAACGATAAAGCGGGGGCTAGCCGAGCTTTCTGAAATCCTTGAAATTGCCAACAGGATCAATCGAGAGTTGGCACCAGTCGAGAAAATTACACTCGGTATGCAATGTGGTGGCTCGGATGGCTATTCTGGCATCACTGCTAATCCAGCCCTAGGACATGCATCGGATCTTCTCGTCAGACATGGGGCAACAACCATTCTGTCGGAGACACCTGAAATCTATGGGGCAGAACACCTTTTGACCCGACGAGCGAAAACGGAGGAGATTGGCAAGAAACTCCTTGAGAGGATTTCCTGGTGGGAAGATTATACCACCCGCAATGGTGGGGAAATGGATAATAATCCAAGCCCTGGAAACAAGCGTGGCGGATTGACCACAATTCTGGAAAAATCACTCGGTGCAACTGCTAAAAGTGGTACTGCTCCATTGAATGGTGTATATCAGTTCGGTGAAAAAGTCACTAAACAAGGGTTTGTTTTTATGGACAGTCCAGGATTTGACCCTTGTTCGGTCACTGGACAGGTCGCAGCAGGCTCAACAATTATTGTCTTTACCACGGGAAGGGGATCGGTATCAGGCTACAAGCCGACACCCTGCATTAAAATTGCAACAAATACTGATATGTACAAACGCATGTCCGATGACATGGACATGAACTGTGGCGATATCATTGATGATGGAGTTTCGATTGACCAAAAGGGCAAAGAAATCTTTGAACTTGTCATCAAGGTCGCGAATGGTGAGAAAACCCGAAGTGAACAGCTTGGATTCGGTGGCGTGGAATTTGTTCCATGGCAGATCGGGGCTGTTATGTAAATCCAAGGGTTAACTTAAATTATTAGCTAGCAATTAGTAAAGGAGATTAAAAATGCTAAAATTTAATGTGATTCGCAATCTGATCAGGGCGTTGGCTGTGATTGTGTCGGGGGGAGTTGCATTCACACCTCTCATCGGGAATGCTGACGGCCAATATGATGGGGTTGTGGTGAATATTTTGACGAGACCAGGCCCTGTCATTGCTGGCCGAATGGTTGATCGTGCAGTAGAGTTTAAAGAGATGACCGGTGCCGAAATTCGCGTTGCCGAAGCACCTTTTGCAGAACTCTTTCAGAAAATCCTAACCGACTGGGCAACCGGCACAAATTCAATTGATGTTGGGGTTTTTGCTTCTGGCTGGGGGGTTGAACTTGTCAGTGGTGGCCTTGTCGAAAACCTTGACTCTTATCTGGCAGGGGATGACAAGATTGACCTTGATGATATTGCTCCATATTTCCGTGACTTTAACCAAAAGGTATCAGGGTCAACCTACTTCATTACCCTTGATGGCGATTTCCAAATGCTGTATTACCGCACGGATGTCTTAGCTGCCAATGGTCTGGAACCACCACGTACCTGGGAAGAGTATCTCGACGTAGCTTCAAAAATACATGGTCAGGACATGAACGGGGATGGCGAACCCGATTATGGTTCCTGTATATTTAAAAAGCGTAATGCTCAATCCTACTTTGCCATACAGTCAGTTGCCGCTAGTCGGGTACAATCAATGGGAACCAGCGAGGGTATTTACTTTGACCCGGAAACCATGAAACCCAAAATCAACAATGAAGCATGGCACAAGTCGTTTGAACTTTATAAGGCAACAGGTGAATATGGACCACCAGATGAGCTCAATCAGGATATCGGCGATACAAGAGGACTGGTTGTCGGTGGTCGTTGTGGTTTGGCAATTGACTGGGGAGACATTGGACCGCTGTCAATTGAAGAAGGCAGTATGATCAAAGATAAAGTCGGAGCTGTCATTATGCCAGGGTCCACCGAGGTTCTTGATCCAGCAAGCGGTAAACTTGTTGCTTGTGATGCAAATACTTGCCCCCATGCAGTCGATGGTATCAACTTTGCTCCTTTTGCAGCATTTGGAGGTTGGACTGCGGCAATCAACAAGGGATCAGACGACAAGGTCAAGCAGGCGGCGTACGATTTTCTGAGTTACATGAATCAAGCCAAACAGTCGAATGTTGATGTGACCATGGGATGGACTGGATACAATCCATACAGAAACTCCCAACTTGATGATACGGCAGCCTGGGTAGAAGCTGGATTTAGCAAGGAATCAGCAGAGAACTATCTTGGTGCAATCAAGGAAAGCCTGAATCATCCCAACATGGCATCCGACTTCCGTATTCCAGGTGCTCAGCAATATACAGGTGTAGTTCTTGACCGAGAACTGGCCCGTTACCTGGCTGGTGAAATCACAGTTGATCAGGCCTTGGCGAATATTGAGGAAGGCTGGGAAGAGATCACTGATGATTTCGGTCGTGAGGACCAAGCCGAGCTCTACTCACTGTCCCTTGGTATAACCAACTAAACATAGAAACGTGCAGGCGGTCATTTGGCCGCCTGCAATTCGACATAATTCAATAAGGTATAAGCGCAATTGGCTTGTTCGCAATGAACGAATGGATTGACAGGAATATGGGGCGGGTTTTTCTTGCCCCAGCAGTAACACTGATCCTGATTTTTTCCATATTTCCACTTGTTGCATCCCTATTGCTTTCCTTTACCCGAGTCAGGTTATCCGGGGGAGGCTTCAAAATCCGCTTTGCTGGTCTGAGGAACTTTGAAAAGCAGTTTTTTGGTTCCGAGCAATTTCATCTAATCGGGACATTTTCTGAGATTTCAGTTCTCGGCTGGATTGTTGGATTCGTATTCACAGCTGTACTTCTTTGGTGGATATTCAAATATGTTCGGAGTCATTTCACTTGGGTTGGCTTTATTGGACGAATGATCACGTTTGCATTGGCACTTGGTTTGTGTTGGTTATTTTCAGCAACCCTGCTAAGCGGCAATACTTTTGGTACAGTCGGAGTTACTCTTTTTTATGTTTTCGTGGGCTGTGGCATACAGTTTTTGATAGGAACAGCCCTGGCCTTTGCCTGTTCACAGCGTATAATGGGTGCGAATGCATTTCGCGTTGTATTCTTTGTACCGATGATGATCACTCCAATCGGGGTGGGGTACATTTTTCGCATGATGGCTGACACAACCAAGGGTCCTTTTGCAGGTGTCTGGCAGTGGATAGGATTAGGAGAGTTCTCTTGGGCAACAGATCCCTGGGCAGCACGCATATTTATCGTTGTGGCTGATAGCTGGCAGTGGATTCCCTTTGTGTTCATCATGATGTTGGCTGCCTTTGAAAGTGTTCCTCGTGACTTGACAGAAGCCGCCGAATTGGATTGTGCTGGACCTTGGCAAAAATTTCGAGAAATCATCTGGCCTCATGTATTGCCCATTGCCGCAACGGTTATGCTTATTCGGGCAATTGAAGCGTTCAAAATTGTTGATTTACCCAATATCATGACTTCTGGCGGACCAGGAATTGCAACGGAGTCGGTCTCTTTACAAGCCTACTACGCGTGGCGCTCTTTGGATTTGGGAGCAGCCTCGGCCATTGCCTATATCCTTTTGTTCGTAACTGTTGTAACATGTGCCTCATTCTTTAACTTGGTTGTTCTCTCACGAGTCAGAAAACAGCAATGAAGATAAACAACCCAAGTCCTGGGCTATTTGAGCCACGAGCCATAGGCGAGATGGCACTGGCGACACGGATTATCCTATACACAATGCTTTTGGGATGGTCCGCGTTTGTGCTATTTCCTATCTACTGGTTGATCATTACTTCGTTCAAAAATGCTGCAACAGTTAACCAAGGGCCTTATTTTTTGCCTTGGGTTGACTTTCAACCCAGTCTGCATGCTTGGCGTGAATTGTTCGTCGAGGATTACGAGGACACTCTCAGAGCCTACTTCAACTCAATTGTCATTTCATTGTCAGCAACAGCCCTCTCTGTCATTATTGGGTCCATGGCTGCGTATGCCCTCAGTCGAGTTCACTATGCTCCCAACCTTATCACCATTCTGTTCTTCGTTTTTCTGGTAGCGCTGACTTGGCTTTCCATCAGTTTATTTGATATTGACTGGCGAGTAGCAATGGCAGTGGGAGTAGGACTATTCTTTTTTCTGGCTCGGGCTGTAGGGCGTCTTTATCAGATCCGCCTTCATAATGGTGATATTCTCTTCTGGATCATATCCCAACGCATACTTGCCCCTATTGTCGTTGTCGTACCGATTTACATGATGTTCCAGTCTGTACGCATGTTGGATACCCATATGGCTCTCATTTTGACATATTGTGTCGTTAACATGCCCATCGTTGTCTGGCTGATGTTTGATTTTTTTAACACAATCCCAATAGACTTGGAGGAAAGTGCCCAGCTTGATGGTGCCACAATGTTTGGAACGTTCAGGGAAATTGTATTACCCCTTTCTCGTGCTGGGCTGGCAGCAACAACGCTTTTGGTCATGATTCTCAGTTGGAACGAATACCTCTTTGCTCTTTTTCTATCTACAACCAAAGCCCAGACAATGCCTATACTTGTTGCCGCCATGAACGCCGGGGAGCGGGGTATTCTTTGGTGGACAATGAGTGTGGTAATCATTGTTATGATCATACCCGTCGTCCTGCTTGCGGTAATTCTACAAAAATATATTTCCAAAGGCCTTCTGGTTGGAGCAGTAAAAGGATAAATCAATGGTTGAAGAAACGAAAACCATAAACGGGTCGGCAAAATCAATTTCTATCCGTTCAATGAACAAGTACTTTGGGAATTTCCATGCACTGAAGGACTTTTCAATTGAGGTTGAAGCAGGGGAATTTCTGGTTATTCTTGGCCCTTCAGGTTGCGGAAAGTCGACAGCACTCCGCATGATTGCCGGCCTTGAGAATATTTCGTCGGGGGAACTGCTGATCGGGGACACAAACGTTACCGAAGTATTGCCAAAGTATCGTGATATTGCGATGGTGTTTCAGTCTTACGCACTCTATCCACATAAAACCGTTGCTGAAAATATTGGCTTTCCACTAAAAATGGCCAAAGTTCCCATGGACGAGATGCATGCTGCCGTACGTATTGCTGCTGAGCAGGTTGAGTTGCAAAACCACCTTGATCGGTTGCCTAGTCAATTATCTGGTGGCCAAAGGCAACGTGTTGCCTTGGCAAGAGCCATTGTTCGTCGCCCCTCGGTTTTTCTTATGGATGAGCCCCTCAGTAATCTTGACGCCAAGCTTCGTGGAAATATGCGTGCCGAACTTAAACACATGCAAAGCGAATTGGGGATCACTACAATCTATGTCACTCATGACCAGATTGAAGCGATGACATTGGCACATAGGGTTGCAATTATGAAGGATGGTGTCATTCAGCAGCTTGGGACACCAAAGGAAGTATATTCCGACCCGGCCAATTTATTTGTTGCGGGTTTCATGGGTTTGCCTCCAATGAATTTTATCAGCGGTACAATTGCCACTGGAAAATTCCTGGCATACGAAGCGAAAATTGATGTGCCTGGTGTTCCCGACATTGAGAAAGTTTCGTTTGGATTTCGACCTGAGGACAGCAAGGTGGTTGATGCCGGACAGGGGTTGATTGATGCAAAAGTATACACTGTTGAGATGACTGGCGATCAAGTACTTGTGACATTTGAACTTGACGGAAATCATCTTGTTGCAAAAATGCCAAAAGATTTTGAAATTGAGACAGGAGTAATGGCTGGAATTACCCTAGATGAAAATCAAGCCTACTTTTTTGACGAAGAGAATGGAACACGGCTTCGTACAAGCTAGATACAAATTATTCTGGTGAATTTTCATTCAAATTTGTGTTGCCAAAACGTCAATTTTAGGAGTTGGATTATCAATCGAATCTTCTGAGGAGGAATACTGCGTTATATCCGGTTTGAAAGGATTGGTTTTTACTGACTTTGGATATTGGGATCGTTAATCCATTGTTATGGCTGAATAATTATTTCACAAGTTTTGTAGCGGCCTCATCGAACTCTTCTACTGCCAAGAGAGTGTTTTTGTCATGCAATAGGTCCGAAGCAACTTGTGGTGCAATGGTAAAATGGTCATGACCTTGTGCCGCAAGACGAACTAATTGTTCTGGTGTGCGTAATGAAGCCACAAGAATATGTGGTGCCGTTTCCATGTTCTTGTTCCGGATGGCCTGCATGTGTGACAGCACCTCAAGAGCTGAAATACCATTATCAAGCATTCGACCGAAATAAGGAGCAATATAGTCAACACCGAGTACAGTTGCGATTAGCATCTGCTTGGCATCATATGCACCGGTTAACAGAATAGCCCCACCAAGATCTTTTATGGCTCCAATGTTTCTGATTGCTTCTTCGGTAAGTGGTACTTTGACAACGGGGCGAAGGCCAGCAGAATAGCCTTGTTCATAAAAGGCACCAGCCCAGTCGGCATAACTTTCCACGGGTCCATACACTTGGGCATGGAATTCAACCGCACCAAGGTCAGCAGCTAGACGAGCCATTTCTCCCCAATCAATTCTAGGGTAAGAAAGGCCGGATCTGAACGCCAGGGTTGGATTTGTTGTAATCCCATAAAATAAAGCTGTAGGCATGAGATCATGCCAAGCCGAGATTTCGGCAGAATCAATATACAGCTTCATGTTTTTATTGCCTCTGCTGCTACAACCATAGTTTTAAATTGGGATATGTATGGGCCAAAATTCCCAAACGCCAAAATACCATATTAAACGATCTTGTAAACGACCGTTACCCATAAATTGGCTGAAACTTGATCAGGTTAAAGAATTTACAAGGTGAAAGTGAACTCAGGGGAGCAATGGTTTTGAGTTACCAAAACTTCCAAAACCGATCCTTGTCGGAATCCTTATCATGTTTGTATC
>CAZHIL010000118.1:0-4912 GCA_964532985.1 uncultured Albidovulum sp.
AGACTAAAAAATCGAGTTATTTTTGATCAAGGGGGTTAATTTATTCAAATGGCTAGTTCCAACGGTTCCAAACCTCCGGCAGATAATGCTTTTCCAGATATAAAGATTAATGTCTTGGGTCAATTCATAGATGATCTATCCTTTGAGAACATTGCCTTTCAGCAAGGAAGAATGAATCAAACAGTCGAATCGGAAATTGAGGTTCAAGTCGGAGTCGATGTCAAAAAAACGATTGACCAGATTTACCATGTAGTCATCAGGCTTAAATTGTCGGCAGTCACAAAAAAGGAAAATGAAGCCCTCTTTATTTTGGAATTGGATTATGTAGGCATGTTCAATGTGCCTGAAACCGACGAAGAAACCCTAAAAATGGTATTGATGGTTGAGTGCCCCCGCTTGTTGTTTCCTTTTGTGAGGAGAATTGCTTCAAACCTGACTCAAGACGCCGGTTTCCCACCAGTCAATCTTGATCCTATCGATTTCCTGTCGCTCTACAGAGGTTCGGCAGTCAGTGAGGATTATGTCCTCAACTGAGGTTTGTATTTTCTGTATTACCAATAAAATACATGCTTTGGTGAAATAAATTTTGTACCTAAATTTGATGTGTTGTTTATGGCTGCTATCGTTAGAAGATATAATAAAATATTTTACAATAACCGAGAGTAGATTTCTGATAATTCCTAATTTTATCAATGAGTAGGGCCATTTCAGCCTGAATTTGCTGGGCACGGTTGGGTTCCTGTTTAAGCTCTCTTTCTCCAAAATCCCCACCCGTCAAAGCATCAATAAAGGGTTCAAGGGAACCAACCCACTCCTGTTGTTTTGATTTATTAAATCGACTCGCTAAGGAATTAAGGGTAAGATTAATAAGTTGTTGATGACCTATTATGAGCGCTTCATTCGATACCTTATCATTTTCAGATTCTGAAACCCAGTAACTAACACCAAGGTCAGCAGCTTCACGGATAATTTGGCATAACTCATCAAAACGACGAATAACCTCTTGTACACGCATTGAGATTACAAGTAAAAAGAGAGCGGAAAATAATCCAAGAAAAAAGGTTGCGGCTAATTCTAAGTCCATAGGAATTGGGGTTAAAACTGGTATAAAAATTAATGTCGAGGAACAGCTTCATTGATGTAGCGTTCAATCAATTTCTTATAAGCCTGATATGCTGGATTTTTAGCCTTTACAATCAAATGTTTTTTTACCATTTCTTTATCACAAAGCCTTTCACGGATTAATCCACCAAAGGCTTCATCTAGAAATGATGCAGGGTATCCCGCTGTTCCATCTAAAAATACCACTAACTTCGAGTTAGAGTTAATTGCTTGTTTCAACATTGGAAAAAGCTTTGTTTCACGGAAGTTCTCACCACTGTGATGCCCGTGAGCTTTCTTACTACGCCCAGCAGGTGTTTTTGAAAAATCCCTTGCGATGTTTAGTTCTAAATCTGTCTTATCCATTATCCAGACCGTACTTTTAAATGCCAATGAATCAAAGTACCGCCGATATCTCCTTCCAAAACATTTGTTTTCACTTTTGGCTTTTTCCCTTTCTCATAATCATATATGTATTCTCCTTTTCGTGACAAGATACGTAATTTTCCTTTTTCTGATAGCTCAATTAACTTTCGGATTTGATCAAGACCTTTTCCTCGGTTAGTTTCAAGCGTTGCACTTCGAGAGATATCCATAGCGGCTTTTATCATCATCGCATCATTTCTGGCCTGTGAATCAAAAATATTGTTTATGCGCTCTCTTATTCTCTCACTTGGGTTTTTCGGGAGATGAATGGGTATCGAAATACCTTGATCAAAAAAAACCACTTCAATTTCTGAACCGCAATTTCTAACACTGCCTGTCATCCACCACTGGCTTTTTAGAATTGGAAATTTTGTGAGATGTATTTCTGCATCTTGGTAAGCATGGTCCATTGTGTTTGTCATTGCTTCACAAAGACCATCATAGATACCAAGCTTGATTTTTTCTGCTGTATCTAAATTAGTTGTGAGTTGGGCAAGGCTATCTTTTAGGGAAGTGATTGATTCTGGTTCAAGGTTATTTCCAGTCATAAATTGCTGTATACGTCTGTCACTTTCACAATTTTTAGTTACTTCGTTTTCCTGCAATTTCACATCAAGAAGATTAAGAAAGCCTAGATTGTATAGTGTCACAATAGATTGTGTTTTCCATTTATCGAAGTCTACTAAGCCAAGAGTACTTACTTTTTGATTTAGCCCATTATGTGATTTCTCCTTTAGTCGATAAAATTCAGCAGCAAGAACGAGTGCTGCAGCTGTTGATATTTTTTGGATCCGGGTAAAATTAACATAATAGCCTATCCAATTATTGTACCTACGCTTTGGATATGGACGTTGAGGTGTTTTTTTTACGTAAAAATGTTCTCTAATCTTTTCAAGAAATTGCAAAACATCACTAGAATTTTTTACAAGGCTAAAAATTTCAGGAGGCTCTATAGGGATACCATAAGCATCATATTCATCATTCCCGAAGCGACATTTAACCTTGTGAAAAAAAATAGAATTTATTACCTCTCTTGAAGAAGAGTTTCGCCGTGACATTTTCTTACGACTGCGATATTGAAGCAAGCGAACTTCACGTTCCGAACGTTTTTTCATGTACCTATTCTTGTAATTGCAATGCAATTAACGATCAATACCGCCAACTTTTGTGATTTGGATATTCGTAATCCAGATGTCTGAATTTATTTTACAAAAGTGAGAAGAATTTTTCTGCTTAATTTGCTTTCTTATCTTTTCAAAATTCAAGGTCTTGGAATCAATAATTTAAGCTAAATTTTACTCTAAGTAAATAGTTCACTGCGATGTGTTTTCTCAATTCTGATCACATCCGATTGGGAAATATCAGCTTCCGAAGCAAAACTCCGCCAGTTTCTGATGGCCGCTGAGACTTTTTCCAAAAGTACATTGGCCCTTTTTTTCTTGATTCCGCCAACTCCAGCAAAAGCAATAAGGTTTTCAATTTCGAAGTCGTCCCGTTTTCCATCAATGCTCATCTGGTGGTGGCTTGTCCAGTCACCGGAGGGGTTATAGGAATAGACAACATCGTAAGCAGGCGAAAGACTCCATGTACCTTCTTTGTCCATGAGGAAGGCTATGTTTTTGACATGATCATCCTGATTTCGTGCAAGAACATTGAAAAAGGTACGACGAACCTGTTGCTCCAGATCACTTCGTGATAGACCAAGTTTCTTGATTACCAGCAGTACCTGCTCATAACCATTTGAGCCGGCAGCATTGAAATCGAAATGCATCAAGGCACCCAAGGATTGCATATGCAGTTTCTCTCCAGCTTTTGGACGATCAAACCGGCGGGTCATGAAATGCGCACAACCACCTTCTTCATGAAGGCGACATTCATTCATTTCAATTCCTGCTTCACAAGCCATCAGATAATAGGCATATTCAATTCGACCAAATCCCTGAGGGTCGGCAAGTTCCTTGTCCCTGTTGTTGCTTATGCCATCGAATTTCATGAGCCAATGAGAGAATCCCTCGTCTGTCAGGAGTTCCCCCGATCTGAATACCCCTGTTTCTGGATTCCATGCTAGCTGGGCCTTGGCCCTGGCTCCACCTGCGGAACTCCCAACACGCAAAATATTCTGGATAGCACCTTGATCTTCAACGCCCTTAAATCTGCCCTCTAATGTTATTCGATCATCAAGCGCTTTGTTGGCAAGCGAGACCAATTGATCAATATCTATTTTTCGGATGTTTCCGAAAATATCTTTAACCGAAGGATGGAATTCAAGTGCACCAATGCCTCGTTTGCCTGTATAGCATAATCTCTCTACAGGTGTTAAACTGTCAGGCTCTCGTCCTTGTAGAGCCAACCAGGAATTAATCAATTCGTTACCAAATTTATCTGGTAAACTGTCTGCAAGCATGCCTGGCAAACCCTTGAAGGTCTTGTGTGGTAAAGACGGAAATTCATAAGGGGCATCCCTGAGCGGCATCATAAGTGGAGAAACTTCAATTCCTGAATGGGCAAATTCCGGAGTGTATTGAAACACCCCAATTCCCCTGTCAGGTAACCAGGTCACAGCACCGATATCGCCACCCCAGAGTCTTACTCTTGCAGTTTCACTCATCTATTTGATTCTTTTATTTCCCCAACGCCATTCCGACTGAACAGCCTGCTTTTTTCTTGCTCGCCTTCTTTCCTTGCCTGCAAGGCGTACAAGATCTACTGGTCGTATACTAGGATCTGGAAGTAATGCAGCAAGTTGATCAGTCAATTTTAGCGCCTGCATGATTCGTACAAATGAATCAAGAGATATTGGTTTACCACAAGCCAATCGAGTCAATGTACTTCTTGATACACCCGCCTCACTCGCAAGATCTTTCTGCGATATATTTTGGCTAAGACGAATACTTTCTAGACATTGCCCAAGCTCTTTGATAATAGCTTCGCTGGAGGCAGTTGAGAAATCAATTTTATGCATTAATTGTGAATCATTAAATATGAAATAGTTAAATTATGATTTAATTATACAGCATTAAATGTTATATCTTAAAAAATAATTTTAATGAACTAAATATCAATCATAAAGTAAAAATATTGATAATATTGCATCAGAATTGCGTAATTAAATAAAAATTAGGATAGGTCTTTTATCCAGTTACTCAATCCGACTTAATCTTGCTTGGCAAATCAACAAAAAAGCAGGCCACGAGAAAATCCTCGTAATGGCTGTGGGCAATTTGCTGCGCTTGTTCGTCTTTACCCCATTTTTTCTCTTGCCACTCTTCATCGATGCGGGATAGTTTCCAAATCTGATCCTTGTTGCCAAAACCGTAGAGATAAGCGAAACTCAGAACCAATGAACCTAGTAAGGGTACCAATTCGCTGAAACCACAAAGGGAAA
>CAZHIL010000119.1:0-2034 GCA_964532985.1 uncultured Albidovulum sp.
AATCAGGGGAAGAAAGTAAGAACAATTACAGAAACATTAGTTTACAAGAGAGCAATTGATCTCATGAAAAAGAAGGCTATACCTTGCTATTACTGGGATTTTAAGGAACAAAAATTAGGGAATGTTATTAGGGAAGGAAATAGATTCAATGGAGGTTACCTTAGTGGTAGAAACCACCGTATGGATTTTTATCACGATAATAAGGGAAAAATTAATTGGCAAATTATTACAATGTTTGAAGCTAATGATGAAGCTTTTGTACCAGAATCAGACAGGGAAGGTAACTCCCTTCTATGGTCTGCACATAAGGACGATATTCTGTTATTGGATGATCCTGATAATTTAAATAACCGGATTAGAATGATAGTTGTGAAAATAAAAGATGGCAGAATGGGAGTTGTGAAGTGTACTGATGCAAGAGATGCTAGCAATCGTTCGTTATTAGAAATGGGTTTAAAATTTTTTAAAGAAAAGAGGGCCCAGCGAGTTATTACTAATCATCTTGGAGAACCCACTTACTTTTTTCCTATGTTAAACGAACAAAAATGATAAAAGTATGACTTGGCGAATTGTTGATATTACGGAGCCAGGAAGATACTTACATACTGAACGGGAAAGTTTGGTAGTTCTTAATAATAAGGACGAATTAGGACGAATTCCTTTAAGAGATATTCAAGCCATAATTGTCCATTCCTATTATGGGACTTATTCCCATGGTTTATTATTTAAATTAGCAGAATGTAATATACCATTGGTAGTATGCAATGAAAAACATATACCCGTAGCGCTATTAGTTCCTACTGCAAATCATTATCTTCAATCAGGAAGGATTCAAACCCAAGCTTCAGTAGCAAAGCCAATCAAAAAAAGAATTTGGAAAGATCTAGTAAAGGCAAAAATTAGGGAACAATCTCGGACTTTAAATGAGATCAATTTACCTGCCAGTAAGTTTTTGCTCAATCTTGAAAAAAAAGTTCGCTCTGGTGATCTTAAAAATGTTGAGGCACAGGCAGCTCGATACTATTGGAAAAAATTATTTGGGGTGGATTTTCACCGCGACCGTCACATTCCAGGTATTAATGCACATTTGAACTATGGGTATACTATACTTCGTTCAGCATTGGCTAGGGCTGTAATATCAGCAGGGCTATCACCCTCTCTTGGGGTAGGCCACATTAATTCTCGTAATAATTTTTGTTTAGTCGATGATCTGTTGGAACCATTCCGGCCCCTTGTTGACCGTGTAGTTTGGCAGAATAGGAATTCTTGGAGTGAAGATATTTCAAAAGAAGCAAAAGAAATTCTTGCAGGGTTAATGCAAAGGACCTTGATCTTAGAATCTGGGGAAACAGATCTTTTTAGGGCAATGGTATTAGTTGTAAATAGCTTAATTTCAGTCTTTGAAAATTCTGAAAAACAGTTAGAACTTCCCTTAAAGATAGAGTTTGCAAATCAATCCTGATTTAAATTAAATGGATTTTTCATTTGCACTCCTCATTTTCAATTATGTGGGTTCTTGTTGTTTTTGATTTACCTGTAGGCACTAAGGTTGAGAGAAGATATGCCACGGGTTTTCGAAATTACCTTTTAAGTGAAGGTTGTATTATGAAACAATTTTCAGTCTACTTGAGAGTGTGCCCAAACCGCCCAAGTGCAGAGTCATTAGCAGAAAGGATTGGCAAACAAGTACCTCCTGAAGGAGATGTTTCAATAATGTTTTTCACAGATAAACAATTTGAATTAACTAGAAATTATTCCGGAAAAAAGATCAAAAAAACTGAAGAAAAACCAAAATTACTTGCATTATTTTGATCTATTATTTCAATTTTTTTATAAACCAAACCCTTTTGTACTCCTTGTACAAAAGGGTTTGGGAATTTTCTAGAGTAGCAAATCTAGATCGGTATGGCAACCGTAACTCTAAACAGGATGGGGTAGAATACGCCCTAAGAGTAGCAAATCTAGATCGGTATGGCAACCGTAACCCCTTTGCACGAATCCACTGATCCACCAGAAAGAGTAGCAAATCTAGAT
>CAZHIL010000120.1:0-3438 GCA_964532985.1 uncultured Albidovulum sp.
AGATTTCCAATGAAGATTCCGAGCGTTGGAAGCAAAAGTTTGCAGGCAAAGATTGAATACCCAAGATAATTTTCAATGTCCTTTGATTTTCTTGAAGAAACAATTCTTAACTCCGCCCTATCATTGTGGGACTTGCCCGCGAAACGCAAAATCAGATTGATCAATGTATCGGAAAATCTGACATATCTTATAGAAGCAAATGGTATACCGCAGTCAATCCTGAGGTTTCACAGGCCGAATTATCGTTCTCAACAAGAAATCGAGAGCGAGTTGATTTGGCTGGACCGGATACAGTCTGAAAACCTGATTGCCACCCCCACAGTATTCAGGGGCAAGGATGGTGCCAGAATTCAGAATATCAAATCTCCCAACACTGGCCGAATGGTCAATCTGGTAATGTTTGAATTTGTTGAAGGTATCAATCCAGAAGCGGATGATGATCAATCTGAATTGTTTCACTCTTTGGGTGAAATGGCTGCCACTCTACACAAGCAGGTTAGACAATGGGCCCGACCCACTGATTTTTTTCGTCAACATTGGAACCTTGAGGCCTTTATCGGAGATAAGCCTTTATGGGGAAAATGGCAGGATGCTCCAGGGGTTACCGGGGAAATTTTTTCAATACTATCCAGAGCAGAAAAACACCTTTGCGATAAAATAATGGCCTTTGGCCAGTCCAATCAGAATTATGGGCTGATCCATGCGGACATGCGGTTGGCCAATATCTTGAGAAACAATGATCACTTGACCCTTATAGATTTTGATGATTGCGGATTTGGTTGGTATCTTTATGACTTTGCTGCTTCGGTTTCATTTATGGAGACTCGTGCAGATCTGGAAGAATTGAAACACGAATGGTTGAAAGGGTTTCGCGGTCTTGAATCCCTATCTGTAAATGATGAACGTTTGATTGACAGTTTTGTCATGTTGCGGAGATTGGCATTGCTCGCTTGGGTGGGGAGTCATATGGATTCGGACGAACCCAAGAAATTGGCTCCATTTTTTGCCCACGAGTCAGCAGAATTGGCAGAGAACTATTTATCCCATTGCAGTACAAGTTGAGTATATTGCAACATTGCTCACAATATCAGGTGAGAATCTAACATCACCTTATTTTTGCTATATAATGACCTTACCAGAAAAAGAGGATTCCGAGTTTAGAAATAATTTAGGATCTTTGTCCATTTTAGTGGGTTTTGTCATATTCTTCATAATGTATTTTCGAGTGTGAAATGTAGCACAATACATTCCTTGCCAACCTGCTAGATGATACTATTGATGGCTGGTACGGCTCAGTGTTATCCACATCTAATTTTACAATATAGTTGTTACTTTCACTAAATTCGATCAATTCATGTATTATACAACTTATAGAGTAAGGAATTTGACAATATGACCAAATCATTTGATGCCGAAGGTATCCGCAGGTTCTTAACCAAAAAGGACCGAATGATCAATCCCTTTTTTTCGGGACGTGAGCAACTCAAGTCCACGATTGAATTCAACAGCAAAATAATCGGCCGGGATTATTTGAATGATCCCTACAGCAATCCGGCAGCAGGAGAGACCACGATTATCCAAGGACCTCCAGGCATTGGGAAGACCTCCCTGTTGGAGAAGATCAGGCAAAGCTGCATAGAGCAGTTGAATGATGAATCTGTAAAAGACAAGATCATTCCGGTCATGGTTACTAACCCGAGAATCCTGAGCTTCAAACATCTCAGCATGAATATTCATGACGCGATAAAAGAACTCGACAACAAGATCACAGTTGACAAGGTCAAGGAAAATGCCCGTATGGCCTTGAGCAAAATATCCTCCGTATCAGCATATGGGTTTGGCATCGGCCTTGATAACAGTTCAGCGGACAAACTGGTATTTCCCAAGAATTACACCATTCTTTTGCTGATTGATGAAATCCAGACGATAGCCAATAAAGAAGATTCCGAAGTGGCGGATGTATTGCTTGGCCTTCACGGTGGTAGCAATGGTTACCCGATATTCCCTGTATTTGCCGGGTTGTCCAACAGCAAGTCTGTACTCCAGGAAAAAATGTCCAGTCCCCGCTTGGGGGTAGGTGCCGTATATAATTTGCAACCGCTTTCCCTGGACGAGGTAAGGGAATCATTCGGGAAGTTCATTGACCACTTCAATGTCAAGTCCACTCCTGGATTGACTTCCGAATGGGGTGACCGAATAGGTAAATGGGTGGATGGCTGGCCCAAGCATGTGGAGAATTCCTTGAGAGCACTTGGCGAATCATTACTGGAAGTGGAAGGCAAACTTTCGGCGGTTGATGTCCTTGCGGTCTAGGATCGGGCTACACAATACCGTGTCGATTATTACAATTCTAGGTTCGGGCCGTTTGAAGCAAAACCGAGAATTATTGGCGAGATCATGGCCGAAATGGGACCAAAGCCAAGAGGTGCGGGAGAAATTTCAGTTATCGCAAATAGAAAACGCAAGGAACCGCAGTGGTTGGAAGAATTCACTGCAACGGAACTTGAAAAACTGGATTTCAGTTTTCTGCATCGCTACGGGTTTATTGAACAAATTCATGACCTTCCGGGTCCCTTGTTTCATTGCCCGATTCCATCCCTTCATTCATATGCCGTTGCCACCACGGGTTCACCACTTCATACATTGGCTTGTTCCAATGACATTGAAGCTTTCAGGAGAGTGCTGGATCTCGGGTATCACATAAATGGCAAGGACGCCTGGGGGCGTACACCACTCAGGATAGCTTCCGAAAACAACTGGAGCAAACTCGCCAGATACATGTTCGAGGAAGGTGCAAAGCTTGACCCATCCCCAAAGGATTACACTAAGGGAAACAACCCGACAACCAACCACCTTGCCAGGGACCACGAACCTGACAAATCACCTTCCGGTTCCGGGGGAGATGACAATGATTTCAACCCATCACCGGATTTTGACATGTGATTGTGAGGCAAGGTAACGGGGGAATTACCCACCATTAAGGTCAAAGTGCCTGATGAAATATACAATATGCCCCAATACTAATAATACTTCAACAAAGACCTTACACTTTTCAGTAAAATATGTATTTGTCACTTTTCTGTACCATTATGTGTAGACATTATGCCATCAGAGTGTGAATCTCCTATCCGATTAAGAGAGCAATATGATCAAAATTATTGGAATTTCTGATCACAGGGGTATAACAACATTGGAAACCTTATATGAAAGTAGTCACGGAGAATCTAATGTTTTCCAATAAAAAAGAATTGAAGCAATGGAGGCGTGATACGGTAGAAAGAATCCTTGATTTTTGTAATCAAGAAGAAATCAGGGTAACTTATGGTGCAGTTGCTGAAGTTATAGAAGTTTTACCAAGTTCTGTTGGAAATCACCTTGGTGTTCGAAGTAAAAGAAGTTCTTGGATTGTACGAGAGGATAATCATAAGCCAAGTGGAT